>JBDHAI010000113.1:0-9879 GCA_039588155.1 Gemmatimonadota bacterium
CAGCAAGAACCAGATCGCCGCCGTGGCCGCGAGAGCGACCTGGTAACTCGGTCGCCAGGGAATGAACGCTGCCGCCAGAAAGAGCAGCAGCGAGACTCCGAAGTAGGGATCGGTGGCGGGGTGAAAGGCGACCGTGTTGAAGATCACCAGTACGAGGTTGAAGGCGATGGTGCCGTAGACGATGGCGTGCAGGTAGCGTCGGTCTCGACTGCTAAAGACGTACAGCAGGCCGAGGGCCGCCAGGAACGACACGGCATGGAGCAACTCGGCGGTTGCCCACCGGTAGTTGCCGAGAGCCGTCTGCATCGCAGGATCGGCTGAGGGTACGAGCCGGCCGACGACGAAGGCAACGACGCTGATCGCCAGGGCGGTGAGGCAGAGCAAGCGGCTGCGCTGCCACAACAGCTCCAGGCGCTCAGTCTCGAACGAGCTGGACGTGCCGAAGGCCGTTGAGGTGGCCCTCTCGATGACGTTGCTGCCGTTTGGCATGGTAGGAATGTATATGCGAATTGGAGGAATCGGTCCACACCCGGCGGGTCAGGATGTTCGGGGCGTCAGACTACGGCTCGTAGATGAAGCGAGATATTCCTCCGTTGGGTAGGCGGGTTCCCTCGAGATCGACAACCGCGTCCGCTTCGCCGATCAGCCCGTGCAGCTCCCACCACTCACGGGCTTTGCTGTGGCTCCACGGTTCGTCGAAATGGAGCTCTCTCAAAGCTAGCTCCAGTTCGGCGGTCGTCTGAAAGCGGGCAGCGGCCGATTTCTCCAGGCACTTCATGACGACCTCTTCGAGCTCGGCTGAAATCGGCAATTCGGACAAATGAGACGGTCGTGGAGGCGTTGCTTTGAGGTGATCGATCAGCAGTTCTGCGCTTGATTTCGCGTCGAAGGGCGGCCGACCCGTGAGCATGAAGTAGGCGACGGAGCCCAGGCAGTAGATATCGGAGCGGGCGTCGATGTTCTCAGAGCCTTTGATCGCCTCCGGTGATATATAGCGCGGCGTGCCGACGGCGACCCCAGTTTTCGTGAGGCTCACGGCCTCTGGGTCAGTAATCTGCTTGGCCAGCCCGAAGTCGAGAACCTTCACGAAATCGTAGAGACCGCCGCGCCGTGTCAGGAAAATGTTGGAGGGCTTGATGTCGCGGTGGATGATCCCGCGTTCGTGCGCCTCGCTCAGGGCGCCGCTCGCCTGCGCCAAGACGAACGCTGTGCGGGGGGAGCCAACGGGGCCGAATCGATCGACGAGGCCCTGGAGGTCCAGTCCCTCCAGATACTCCATCGCATAATAGAATCTGTTGTCGGGTGTGTGTCCGAAGTCGTAGATCGTGATCGTGTTGGGGTGAGTCAGCGTAGCCGACAGTTGCACTTCCCGCTCGAAGCGCTTGATCGCCGCCAGCTCTTCCTCGCCCGTCGCCTGCATAACCTTGACGGCGGTGGGCCTGCGAATCATCGAATGGCGAGCCCGGAAAACCTGACCCATGCCGCCGGCGCCCAGCTCCTCTTCCACGACGTAGTTACCCAGCCGCTCGGCCTCGTGGGCGGCTTGCCTGAGGCTGTAAAGCGTGCGACTGGCCAGGTGCGCGACGAAGGCGAGTATGGCAATGCCCGTGACCCCCCAGACGAGGTGATTGCGGAGCGCCGATTGGGCGCTGAGCTGCAACACGACGCCGACATCGGCCCAATAGGCTTGCGCTTCGGGTACGAAGACGTAGGTAAGTACGGCCGAAAAGAGGAAGGATACGACCGCCAGAGTTCCCAACATCACGGTGTAGCGTGCCGGTGACGGGATGAATACGGCGTAAAGGAAGAGACAGAGAGCGGCGACGAGATAGGGTTCTTCGGCGGGCTGGAAGGATGCGTTGACTGCGATCGCCAGCACCAGATTGATCGCCACCGTCCAGAAGGCGAGAAGCTGGAGATGACGCGCCGGGCCCTTGAGGACGAAGGTCAGGCCGAAGGCGATGGCAAACGATGCCAGGTGTCCCGCCCTCAGCCAGTCGTAGTAGGGCACGAGGCCGCCGTCGAAGGCTGGCTGTACGCTGACGATCAGTCGATTAACGATCGCGGCGACGCCGGCGATGATGAAGACGACCGCGAAGATGAGACGGGTCCGCACCCGGAGCAGCTCACTGAGCTCCTTCTCGAAAGATGCACCGGTGGAGCTCGTCAAGGGTGTCGCGTGCTCGACCGCCAGCTTTTTCATCCGCGTTCGCTCAGTATTTGAAGCCTTTGAAGCTGACCCGGAAGAGCAAAGAGTACAGGACCGGCACGAGGCCCAGGGTCAGCAGCGTAGCGAATAGCAGTCCGAAGATAATCGAAATGGCCATCGGTTCCCACATCGGTCCACCTCCCAACCAGAGGGGGACGAGCCCGCAAACAGTCGTAGCGGTGGTGAGCAGGATCGGACGCAGGCGTCGCTGTGCCGCCTCGACGATCGCCAGGTTCGCCGGAAGGCCGTTTCCTTCCCGCTCGATCTTGATCCGATCGATGAGAACGATGGCGTTGTTGATCACGATCCCTGCCAGCGCGATGATTCCCAGGAAGGTCATGAAGCCGAAATAAGAGCGAGCGACGAGCAGTCCAATTATGACCCCGATCAATCCCAGCGGTATCGTCAGCAGAATGATCAGCGGCCGGCGGATCGAGTTGAACTGGATTACCAGCAACATGACGATGATCAACGCACCAATCGGCAGCTTCGCGGCTATCGACTGATTGGCCTTCCCCGAGGTCTCGACCTCTCCTCCCAGTTCGTAGCGATATCCGACAGGCCAGCTGTTGCTCTCTGCTTCGACCCAGGGTGTGATTTGGCCGATGATCTCGAAGGCCGTATGGCCGGGATCCAGCCACGCGCTCACGGTTACGGTCTTGAGCCGATCTCGGCGCAGGATCTTCGCCGGCTCCCAGGCGACCTTTATGTCGGCCACCTGCTTGAGCGGCACCGATTCGCCTGTCGCTTGGGCGAAGACGTTGAGGCTTTCGAGTTTTCCGATGTCCTGCCGGTCCGCGGCTATCGAGCGCAGGGTGATAGGGATCAGCTCGTCGTCCTCCCTGAACTCGCTCATCTCGAAACCGCTGAGCCCGGCCTGTAATGAGATGGCTACGTCCTGGCTCGTGACGCCGGCCCGCCGCGCGCGCGGTTGGTTTATTCTGACCTGAAGCTTCTTCGAGCGGGGCCCCCAATCGTCGTCGACATTCCTGGCGCCCGCTATGGTTCGCAGCTGTTCCTTCAACCGGTCCGATATCGAGAAGAGGACATCCGGATCGCGGCCGAGAATGCGTACTTGAACGGGTGCTTCGATGGGCGGCCCGTTCTCGAAGCGGGCCATCGTGCTGGCGAGGTCCGGGTAGTTGACGAAGGCGAACGAGTCGATTCGGGCGATGTATTCGTCTATGAACTCCCACGCCGTCGTGTTAACCAGCAGGGCCGCGTAGTTGGGGCTGGGCGGCTCCGGGTTGTAATTCAGGCGATAACGAGGACCTCCCTGACCGATGAACGTGGCCCAGCTCGTCACGCCGGACGGCCGCTCGGATCCTGCGAGCAGCTCTTCGGCCATGAACTTCTCGATCCCGGCGACGACCTCCTCCGTACGCTGGATCGATGTACCGAGCGGGAGTTCGAATTCCGCCTTGAAGAACGACTTATCCGTGGGTGGAAAGAATATCTGCGGCAGTAGCCGGAACGCCGACATCGTCAGGAAAAAGATCACCAACGTTCCTGCCACCGTGAGCGTTCTGTGTTTGAGGGCGAAGATCAACGCGCCGCGGTAGCGCCTGTAGAAGGCGCTGTCGTACCGTTCCTCTTTTGCGTTGCTCTTCGCCTTGACGAAGATGACTGCAAGCGCCGGGATCATCGTGAGAGCGAGGATCCATGAGCACAGCAGTGTGATCGTCACCACCTTGAAAAGCGGTGCCACGTACTCGCCGGTGCTGGATTCAGCCAGAAATATAGGAAGAAACGCCGCTGCGGTGGTTAGAGAGGAGACGAGCAGTGGGACGCGTAGCTCGGCAGCGGAGTCGATGGCGGCATTCACCGCGGCCTTCCCCTCGGACATCTGAACCATGATGGACTCCACCATGACAATAGCGTTGTCCACTAGTAGGCCCAGCGCGATGATCAGCGCAGCGAGCGAGACCATGTTCAAACCGATATCGAGGGTCGACATGATCAGGAGTGCCATGAGGATCGCCATCGGGATGAGGCTGGCTACCACCAGGCCGGTCCTCAGGCCGAGGAACAGCAGCATTACCACGACGACGACGCCGATTGCCTGCAGTAGGTTCGTGACGAAGTCGTTGACACTTCTGCTGACCTCGTCGGGCTGAAACGCTACCGCCTCGAACTCGATGCCGATCGGGTAGGCGGCTTGCATGCGCGCCATCGTGGCTCGAACGTCCTTGCCAAGATTGATGATGTTGCCGCCATCCCGCATCGATACCGCCAGGGCGAGTGCTTGAGTCCCTGATACCTTTACCTTGCTGTCGGGTGGGTCTATGTAACCGCGCGAGATCGAGGCGATGTCCTGTAAATAGACGAACTCATTGCGCCCCGGCAGGTTCAGAATTGTGCGCCGCAGTTCATCCACGGTCTCGAAATTGCCGGAAGGTTCGAGGACAATTCGCTCCTCACCCACGGTGACGTCACCGCCGGGAAGCACGATGTTACGACTGTCGAGGATCTGACCCAGCTGAACGGGAGAGAGCCCGAGCTCGGAGAGACGCGAGTTGTTGTATTCAACGAAGATGCGCTCCTCTTGCGCTCCGTAGATGTCGACCTTGGCCACTTCTCCGATCAGCAGCAGTTCGTCCCTTACTTGATCCGCGATCTGCTTCAATTCGGCGTACGTGAAGCCTTCGCCGGTGAGCGTGTACACGGTGCCGAAGACATCGCCGAACTCGTCGTTCACCGTCGGGCCGATGACGCCGTCCGGGAGATCGCCTGAGGCGCGGTCTACCTTGCGTCGCAGGTCGTCCCAGATCGGCCTCATCGACTTATAGCGCTCCTTGATATTGACCAAGACCACCGAGACGCCGTCCTTCGATTCGCTGTTGATAAAGTCGATCTCCGGCATCTCCTGGATGACTTTCTCCAGCTTGTCGGTGACCAGCATCTCGACACGCTCGGGGCTCGCGCCCGGGAAGATCGTCAGCACCTGGGCCGTGCGGATGACGAAGCCGGGGTCCTCTGAGCGCGACATGTTCCCGTAAGCACCGATCCCAGCCGCGAGTATGACCAGAAGCGCGACGATGGTGACGCGGTTGTTCTCGATGGCGGCTCGTGTGATGTTCATGTCTTCGAGCCTCAGGAACCGGTTGCCGCCAAGCGGACGACCAGACCGTCTTCGATCTTGCTCCAGCCAGCTGTGACCACTCGGTCGCCATCGGAGAGCCCCTCGAAGATCTCGAGGCCGCCCGCCGTCAGCTCGCCCACCACGACAGCTCTACGACGCACGATGCCCTGTCCCAAGTCGCTCGGTTCCACGACATAGACGAAGCGTCCCTCTCGGTCTTCACCCACCGCCGCGGGTGGCACGAGATACAGCACGCGCTGGCTCGCCGACTCGAAGCGGAACGCGACCTCCGCAGCCATGCCCGAGCGAATGCCCGGGTCGCTCACAGCGAGGCGCACCGTCACCGGGTAGGTCATCCCGGCGCCCGTCGCGGCAACGCCGACTTCGGTCACAGCGGCGTCGAAGCTGCGGCCGGGCTGGGCATCGAAGGTAACGGTCACCTCGTCGCCCTCGCCGATCTGCAGGATGAGAGCCTCCGGTACGCCGACTTCGACCTCGAGGTCGGAACTCGATGTCAGTAGTACGACAGCCTGGCCCGTCGATACGTTTTCATTCACCTCCACGTTGACCGAGGCGACAGCCCCGACGACCGGTGCCGTCAGTCGCGTGTAGCTGAGTTGTAGTCGAGCCAGGTCGAGGCTTCGCCGGTAGGCGTTCACGGATTCTTTGGCCGATTCGTACGCCGTCCGCGCCGCATCGTACTCGGCTAGCGACATTGAGGCGTTCTCGTAGAGATCGCGGGCTCGATCGAAGTCGGCCTGTGCGTTACGCTCCTGGGCACGGGCCTGGGCCAGGGCGGCTTGGGCTTGCTGTACCTGTAGCCTGTAGTCTTCGGGGTCGAGCTCGGCGATGAGCTGGCCAGCCCGAACGTTCTCGCCGACCCGCACAGCTATGTCGACGACGGTGCCGGGAACTTTGAAACTCAACCTCGATTCCAGACCGGCCCGGGCCGTGCCCGCAAACCTGCGGACCCGGCTGCCGCCGGTCGAATACACCTGCTGGTAACGAACTGGCCTGAGGATGGTTTCCGGCTCTGCTTCATCGCCGCCGCAACCGGTGGCCAGGGACGTCGCGAAAACAAGACTGGCGGCCCAGGGCAAGGAGCATCTCTTGAGCACGGCGGTCAATCTCCGGGTAAAGGCTGGCGTGACGTGTGACTTGGCGGTAATGGCCTAGACGAGAGTAGAGGCCCATAATGCTAGCTGGATCATCAAAGTCAAGCACGCAACGGCTAGCTCGAAGCTGGGCCGGCCCGGTCCAGGGCATTGCCGAGCTCGCGGGATTGGCGCTATGGATACAGACTGCGGCTCGTCCTCCCGGCCGCCCAAGCAGTGAGCTCGGGACCTAGCTGGGTAAACAGACAACTAGAGGACTTGAAATTGAGAAAGACGTTGAGTGCGGTAATGCTGGCGGCGCTGTGTTGGGTGCTTGTCTCTCCGGCCCCGTCGTTTGGACAGCGCTCGAGCGATCGAGCCCTCGCCCGTCTGCAGGAGCTGAGCGAGCATTTCCAGGCGTTGTCGGAACGCGTGAGCCCGGCCGTCGTCCAGATCATCGCCTCCGGGTATACGCCGCTGCAGCGAGGCGATGCCCCGGGAACCGGGCTGCTGACCCGGCGCCAGGTCGGCGGGTCCGGCGTCATCCTCGATCCGAACGGCTACATAGTGACCAACCGGCACGTCATCGAGGGCGCCGGCCGCATCCGCGTGCGGCTCCCGATTCCGTTCGATGATGCGGTTCCAGGAGAATCGATCCTCAAGCCGGAAGGGAAGATCGTGGGTGCGCGCATCATCGGTATCGACTGGGAGACCGATCTCGCGGTTCTGAAGGTCGACGAGACCGACCTGCCGCACCTCACGCTGGGGGACTCCGACGACGTCCGTACGGGGCAGCTCGTCTTCGCGTTCGGCAGCCCGCTGGGCCTCGAGAATACTGTGACGATGGGTATTGTGAGTGCCGTGGCCCGCCAGCTGAGGCCCGAGGACCCGATGATCTATCTACAGACGGACGCGCCTATCAATCCGGGCAACAGCGGCGGACCGTTGGTGGACGCCGCGGGCCGCGTCGTCGGCATCAATACTCTGATCATCTCTCAATCGGGCGGAAGCGAGGGTCTGGGTTTCGCGGCGCCAAGCAACATCGTGCGCAACGTCTTTACGCAGATCAAGAACACCGGGTATGTGCGACGCGGCGTGATCGGAGTGTACGCGCAAACCATGAATCCGACTATGGCGGCGGGTCTCGGGCTTACTCGTGACTGGGGGGTCTTGCTGGGTGACGTCTATCCCAACAGCCCGGCTCAGCAGGCCGGATTGCAGGTTGGAGATATCGTTTTGGCAGTGGACAATAAGGTGATGGAGAACGGCCGGCAGTTCGAAGTCAACCTCTACGGCTATCCCCCAGGTACGAGCGTCGCTGTCAGGGTACTCCGCGGCAGCGATCAGCTGACCGTTCAAGTGCCGGTGGTGGAACGCGAAGACGAAGTCAGCCGCCTGTCGGTCATGGTCACGCCCGATGAGAACTTGGTCCCGCGGCTTGGCATCCTGGCCATCGATCTCACACCGAGAATCGCGGCCTTTCTGCCGGCGCTGAGGGATGACGTGGGGGTCGTCGTCGCAGCACGCTCGCCAGATGCGACGTATGGGAGATTGGCGCTGGAGGGCGGCTATGGATCAAATCGGGGCCGGCCAATCGGTCGTCCTGCAGATCGAGCGTCGCGGGCAATTCCGCTTCCTGGCATTCGAGCTGGAATAGTAAGCGGTTCTGCGTCCGCACAACGTGCCAAACCAAACTGGAGGTCATCATGGAACAGGTCAGCCTCGTGTCGCTGTGGCTGCCAATCCTGGTCGCGGCTGTGATCGTGTTCTTCGCTGGCTTCGTGGCTTGGACCGTCCTGCCGCACCACCGCTCGGACTGGGTGCGCATCCCAAACGAGGAGTCGATGTTGGAGGCCATCCGTGGCCTCGGTCTCGGCCGCGGCCAGTACGTGTTCCCTCATGCGATGACGCCCGAGGGGGCGAAGGATCCAGACGCGAAGGCCAAGCTGCAGGAGGGACCCAGAGGTTCGCTGATCATCTGGGACATGCCGAACACGGGGAAGAGCTTGGGGCTCCACTTCCTATTCTGTCTGGGGGTCTCGTTTCTGGTCGGCTACGTGGGTTACGCGGCCATCCCAGCCGGCGCCGAGTATCTGCACGTCTTCAGGGTTCTCGGGACCACCGCCATTCTTGCCTATAGCGCAGCCGAGATACCCGGCGCGATCTGGTTCGGACGCACCTGGGGCAGCATCTGGAAGAACGTCATTGACGGGGTCGTTTTTGGCTTGCTGACCGGCGGCGCCTTCGGTTGGCTGTGGCCGGGCTAGGGCGTGGTGGCGCCGCGTCGAAACGGCGACTAGGATACGCCGCGCACTGAATTCAACGATCGCCATACTGACGAATCAGTCTGTACCGGAGGGACAGTGATGAGGATCCCGCGCGCCTGCTTCCGTTTCACTATCGCTCTAGCCGTAGCGGCATCGCTCGCGAGCGCCAGCGCCGCCTGGGCGCAGACGTACGATGAGAGCGTCTACGACGCTCTGGAATGGAGGTCGATCGGCCCGTTTCGTGGCGGTCGCTCGGTGGCCGTGGCCGGCGTGCCCAGCCAGCCCTACGTCTACTACATGGGTGCCACGGGAGGTGGGGTTTGGAAGACCGTGGACGGCGGCGCGATCTGGGAGCCGGTGGCGGACGAATATCTAGGAGCCGGGTCCATCGGCGCCATCGCCGTGGCGCCCTCCGATCCGAACGTCGTGTATGTCGGCACGGGCGAAGCCTGCATTCGCGGCAACACGTCGCCCGGCGACGGCATGTACACCTCGACCGACGCGGGTAAGACATGGAAGCACTCCGGTCTGAGGGACGCCGGCCAGATCGGCGGTCTCGCTGTGCACCCCACGGACCCCGACATCGTGTTTGTCGCGGCGCTCGGCCACGCCTTTGGGCCCAACGAGACGCGTGGCATCTTCCGCTCGAAGGACGGGGGCGCCACGTGGGAGAAGGTGCTGTACCGGGACGAGAACTCCGGCGGGATCGATCTCGCCCTCGACCCCAACAATCCACGCGTCGTCTACGCGGCGCTCTGGCAAGCGCGGCGCATGCCCTGGGGGATGGAGAGCGGCGGTCCGGGGAGCGGGCTGTTCAAGTCGACCGACGGCGGCGACACCTGGACGGAGATCAGTCGCAACAAGGGGCTGCCGGAAGGCACCATCGGCAAGATCGGCGTGACCGTTTCGCCTGTGAATTCCGAGCGTGTATGGGCGATCGTCGAGGCCGAGGACGGCGGCGTGTTCCGTTCCGACGACGCGGGCGAAACGTGGGAAAAGGTCAACGACGACCGGAGCCTGCGTCAGCGTGCCTGGTACTACACGCACATCTATGCCGACCCCCAAAACGAGAACACAGTCTACGTGCTCAACGTCCGCTTCTGGAGGTCCACCGACGGAGGCAAGACGTACGAACAGGTCGGCACCCCCCACGGCGACAACCACGACCTCTGGATCGATCCCGGCAACGCGCTCCGCATGGTGGAAGCCAACGACGGTGGCGCGAAC
>JBDHAI010000114.1:0-7887 GCA_039588155.1 Gemmatimonadota bacterium
AAGCGGGAAGAGCAGATCAGCCAGAGCGCCGCCCTCGTTGAGGCCAATCCCCGGCTAATCGCACAAAAAAAGGTGGGATCTGTTGGGACTACTACATAATGCTGACTCGGAGGGCGCGCGGCAACGACTTCCGGGATGGACCAAGCTGCGGCGTCGAACGTCTTGCCAGCAGCCTGGGTTTTGCCAGATTCTATCACCAAACACTTCGTCGTTGTGGCAGGAGCACGAGGGACTGGCCGGTTTCAGTCATGGACAAGCTGAAGTTCCTGCTCATCAATCCCACATCCCCGCTCTGGCGCGCACGTGCAAACCAGCGCCCGCCTGGCCCCCGCGTCTTTCGTTTTTCGATGCTACCGAGCCTGAGCGTCGCGGCTGCGATGCCTGCGGAGGTCGAAACGCGCATCCTCGACGAAGACGTCGAGCCCATCGACATCGATACGGATGCCGACTTGATCGGGATCTCTTGTATGACGTTCAACGCACCTCGGGCCTACGAGATTGCGGACAGATTCCGTCTCGAGAAGGGGAAGCCAGTGATCCTCGGTGGCTACCATCCCACATTCTGCCCGGAGGAAGCCGCTCAACACGCCGACTCTATCTGCATCGGCGAGGCCGAACCCAACGTCGAGCTTATGATCGAGGACTTCATAGGGGGACGCCTGCAGCCATTCTATCGAAAGGAGCTAAGCGACTTGAAGGGACTTCCCCGTCCCGACCCCAGTCTCATACGCAAGCGCGCCTACGTGACACCTGATGTCCTGCAAGCGACGCGAGGCTGTCCCTATCGTTGCAAGTTCTGCTCGATCGCCGCCTTCCACCATTATCGCATCCGCACGCGCCCGGTCGAAGAAGTCATCGACGAGCTAAAGACGCTTGGCCGCCACATCATCTTCATGGACGACAACCTGATCGCTAAGCGCGACTACGCGATGGAGCTGTTCGCCGCGATGATCCCACTGGGCAAACTCTGGTTCAGCCAGTGTGGAATTCAGATCGCCTCCGACGAGGAACTCCTGCGGCTGGCGGTTCGCAGCGGCTGCCGCGGTCTGTTCATCGGCTTCGAGTCGATCAGACAACAGAGCCTGACTGGATGGGGCAAGGGTATGAACCAGGCACGCGACTATCAGCGCCTCGTGCAGCGGCTGCACGAGGCAGGCATCGGCGTCTACGCCGGTTTCGTCTTTGGCGGCGACAACGACACGCCGAGCGCTTTCGGGGCGACCCTCGGTTTTCTCCTCGACGCGAAGATCGACGCGCTTCAGGCCACGCGGCTGACGCCGTTTCCGGGGACACCTCTCTACGATGAGCTGGACCGGCAGGGTCGAATCTTCGACAAGCACTGGGCGCACTACAATTTCGCGCACGTCGTGTTCGATCCTCTCCACATGAGCCGCGAGACGCTGCATCGAGGTACGGCCTGGGTACTACGCGAGTTCTACGCGCGGCGGCGTGTCGCTCGCCGCTGGTGGAATCAACTGGGTTATCTCGGTTGGACGGCGTACACGCGTGTGTCGATACCGCTGAACCTCGGTTATCGAACCCGGTTGAGCGCAAACGGCACATTCGACGTGGGTAAGGAATTCAAGCGCCGACACTAGTGCCGAAACCCACCACCGACTATTCTGTGTCCCAACCCCCGACGGCGTGGAGCGTGGAACCGCGGCTTGCGGCGTCGGGTCACCGGTGAGGAAAGGCTGTGGGAATGGCTCGATCGCGAATGGGACGTGGATTGCTTCTGCTGGCGGCTCTCATGCTGGCGGCGGGCACCCTGTCCCTGGGCGCGGAAACGCAGGACTCCTCCTCGGACGATCTGCCCACATCCGTGACGCCGCCAGCTCGCCCGTCCGAGGTTGAAGTCGGCGTCTACCTGTTAGGATTGAGCCGCGTCTCCGAGCCTTCCGAGGCGTTCCCTACCTTCGACGTCGAGATGTTCGTCGACCTTTCCTGGAAGGACCCGCGGCTGGCTTTCTCGATCGATGAGCTCGAGGCACAGATATTTCAGGGGGAGGAAGCCGATGAGAAGTTGAGCGAGATCTGGTCGCCGGATATCGAGATACAGAACGAGGTCGAGCAACGCGAGACCGAGAGCATGCAGCTGACGATTTTCCGCGACGGTACGGTCCAGTACGAAGAACGCTTCGGCGCCATATTGAATGCCGAGCTCGATCTCAGACGATTTCCGTTTGATGCACAGACTTTCGAGATCGAATTCCAGTCATTCGCCTGGGATATCGACGATGTCGTCTTCGTCGCGAACGAGGAGCAGACGGGGTACGACTCCGGCTTCGAGACGCCCGAGTGGTACGTGACCGGCACGGATGCACTGGTGGGTGAGAACTCCGAGATTCGTGACGACCGCGCGTTCTCGACCTATATCTTCCGCATCCACGCGCAGCGCTACTCCGGACACTACGTCGTCCGTTTTCTGATTCCTCTCTTCTTCATCATGACGGCGACCTGGATCTCGTTCTGGCAAGCGGCGGACCACCGTCAGCGCGTGGGGTTTATTGCGCTGCTCACCGTGGTGGCTTCGCACACCGTGATTTCCCGCAGTCTGCCGAGGCTTCATTATCCGACCTTCGCCGACGTCGTGCTAATCGTGTGTTACGCGATCGCCTGCGCACTGATCCTGGAGAGCATTTGGGTGCAGCGGCTGCAGGACAGCGGATTACCGGAGCGCGCGCGAAAGATCGACCGTCGGACGCGATGGGTGCTTCCGGTCGGTGCCGCAGCCATTCTCGGTGCTTCCCTGCTGGCCCTTTGGGCCTAGAGGGCGGCGGCTCTTCCTTGCGGCCAGCGCTGGATTGAGGGCTCAGCTTGATTTCATAATCAGCTATTGATGCATTATGTTTGGACGGTAGCTCCGCCAGCTCTAGACCAACCGAGGATGGGGCGATGACGACGCGCAATGCGTTGATGCCTGTGCTCACCTGGGCGTGCGTTACTACCGCCCTCCCGTTCAGCCACCTCGCCTGCGATTCGAATCCCAGCGAACCGGCGATTATCGAGATCCTGCCCATAGAGGGGCTGCAAGGCTTCGAGGCCGAGCTCGACAGCCTGCGAGTGGTCCTGCGGATCCCGGGCATCGCGGCGGCCATCGCCAAGGACGGAGCGATCGTCTGGTCGAAGGGCTTCGGCTTCGCCGACGCAGAGGCAGAGCGGCCGGCCACGCCGAGCACGCCCTATCACCTGGCATCGCTGACCAAGACGTTCGCCGCCACGATCGTCATGCAGCTCGTCGAGCAGGGCCTCGTAAGCCTGGAAGATCCGGTCAGCCAATACGGGGTCGACCTGGAGGCGGACGGGGTCATCCGCGTGCGCCATCTGCTGACCCACACTTCCGAAGGTGTGCCCGGATCGTTTTATCGTTATTCCGGTGACCGTTTCGGCGAGCTCGACCGGGTCGTCCAGGGGGCGGCCAACCGCTCGTTTGGAGAGTTGCTGGTCGAGCGAATCCTCCAACCGATCCAGTTGCGCGAGACGGCACCGAACCCCATGCACCCTGACTTCGATCGGACCGGCCTGAACCGCGACCAATTCATGGCCGAGATGGCGGCTGGGTACGATCTGCGAGATGGCCAGGTCGTGCCCGAGGGGCACTCCACTTATTTCGGAACGGCCGCCGGCCTGGTCGCGTCGGCCGAGGACGTGGCCAGGTACTCCATCGCCGTCGACCAGGGACGATTTCTCGAACCTGAGACGTGGGACTCGGTCTTCACTCCGGCGGTCTCCAACGACGGCGCGACCCTGCCCCACGGGCTCGGCTGGTTCATCTACGAATACGAAGGCGCAATCCTGCAGTGGCACTACGGCTATTGGAACAGCAACTCCTCGCTCATCGTGCGAGCGCCACAGAAAGGTCTGACCTTCGTCGTCGTGGCCAACACGAACATGCTGAGTCGCGCCTACAACCTGGGCGTCGACGCCAACGTCCTGCGGTCCGCCGTGGCACTCTTGTTCGTCGAGTCGTTTGTCCTCGGTGACGAGCCGTTTCCGCAGTAAATGTAGCGGATCGCCTAGCGGTTATTGATTGAGCTGGCGTGACTCCCGCGCTTGACGCCGAAGATTACCTCGGAGGGAAACGTCAACTGGCTGATGAACTCTCTCCTCGTGTTCTCGAAGCCGATCGATTCCAGATAAGGTAAGAGATACACGCCGCGACATCCTCCCATCCAGGCGGGATTGATGCGGTAGATTATGCGGTAGATGCCTTCCCAGGCTCGGCCGTACCATCGCTCGCTCACCGTCATGTTTACCATCACCAGCCTGCCGCCCGGTCGCATGACTCGACCGAACTCGGCGAGTACGAGGGGGAAGTCCTCCTCCGGTAGCAGGTCGAACATGTAGTTGTTGATCACGACATCGAAGGTGCCGTCAGGATACTGAAGATCGTAGGCATCACCCACCGTCAAGCGAAAGCTCTCGACACCGGACCTCTCCGCTCGCTCGACAGCCTGGCTCAACATCTCCGGACTCAGGTCGAGACCTTCGTTGCGACCGCTCGGATTCGACTTCAAGAGCTCAGCGAAGGCCAGGCCCGTGCCTACCGCCACCTCGAGCACCGCTTCGCCGTCCTGGATGGCGGCCAGCTCGAGGCAGCGGGCGCGCGCCTTCGATTCGGTCAGCCGGGCCCAGAGGTCGTAGCGCGGTGCGATCTTGCGGTAGACCTCTAGCGCTTTCTGCTTGTCGATCCCGGCCGGCAGGATCGACCTCGCCTGCGAAACCTTCATCTCGCGTGCCCCAGAACGGCGCGACCAGGCTCGCACCTCACCACGAACTGCTCGCGCGGCGCGCCGTTAGTGAAAGAAGAGATAGGCGATGAATATTCCGGCAACGATCGCCGCGAAATCCGCAATCAAACCGCAGGTCACTGCATACCGCGTCTTTCTTATCCCGACTGACCCAAAATACAAGGCTATGATATAGAAGGTGGTATCGGTCGAGCCTTGAAAGGTGCAGGCCAGCCGGCCGACGAACGAGTCCGGCCCATAGGTCTGCATCGCGTCGACCATCATCCCTCTCGCTCCGCTGCCACTGAGCGGTTTCATCAAGGCGGTCGGCATGGCCCCAATGAAGTCGGTGTTGATGCCGAGCGTGGTGAACACCCTCTCGATTCCTAGGACCAGGAGATCCATGGCTCCCGAGGCACGGAAGACGCCAATCGCGACGAGAATGGCCACGAGATAAGGAATGATCTTGATGACAACCGGAAACCCCTCCTTGGCTCCTTCGATGAAGGCCTCATAGACGTTGATCCTCCGAATCATCGCCAATGCGATGAAGCCGGAGATCACGCCGAAGAGAATCATGTTGGCGGTCAGGTTCGAGATCGTCTCGATTTGCGCCTGGGGAAGCCGGCTGAAGAAGACGAGGGTGGCGGCGACAAGACTCGTCAGACCGACGAGATAGGCCATGACGACCTTGTCGAACAGGTTGATCCTCTGAACGATGGCAACCGCGATCAATCCGACCAAAGTAGAGAAGAAGGTCGTCAACAGAATGGGGAGAAATATATCGGAAGGATTCGCGGCCCCCATCTGGGCACGGTAGACCATGATGCTGATGGGAATCAGCGTCAGGCCGGAAGTGTTCAGGACCAGGAACATGATCTGGGCATTTGAGGCCGTGTCTTCGCTGGGGTTGAGCTCCTGTAGCTCCTGCATGGCCTTGAGCCCCAGCGGAGTCGCCGCGTTATCAAGGCCAAGCATATTGGCGGCGAAGTTCATGATCATCGACCCGTGAACCGGATGGTCCTTCGGGATCTCCGGAAATAACCGGTTGAAAAAGGGTCGCACGACTCGCGCCAGGATGCTGATCGCACCGGCCTTCTCTCCGACTTTCATCAGGCCCAGCCACAGCGTCAGCACTCCCGTCAAGCCGAGCGAGATCTCGAAACCGAGCTTGGCCATCTCGAACGTGCTGTTGACGATGGTCGTGAAGATCTCGGTGTCCTGGAAGAAGATCAGTCGGACCAGGCCCACGACGAGGGCGATCAGGAAGAAGGCGATCCAGATGTAGTTTAGAACCATGCGAGCTCGCCCGATTCGGCGTTTGGTACCCTCGAGGGTCGCGAGATGGGTATTGTGCTCACAGATCCACGCCGGTCAGCAGCTCCACCAATACAGGGACGTGCTCACGGACCACTGCATCGGCATCAGCGAGGGGGAACTCGTAGGTGATCACCGCGATGCCTTGCTCTGCGCCCCACGTGCCAAAAGAGCCGGGCGTAGGATAGCCGACGTCCTTGACGCGGGGCAAACCGGTCCGCTCAGCCAACCATGCGCCCAAGGGGTCATCCTGCGCGTCATCAATGCAGGCCAGCGGCGAATGCAGCGCGACCACGCGCTTCGGTTTCAGCTCGTCGATCAGTCCGACGAGGGCCTGCGTCTCCGGCTCGGAGCCGGGATGCGGGCCCGGGCTCAACAGGACGTCCCTGGGGTCCTCCATCGTGGCGCGGTGAGCCACCGGATCGGGCTGCCAGTCGCGTGTAGGGAAATTACGGTTGAGGTCGACGCCCCGTGCGTTTCCTCGGGTTCCGCGCATCAGACCGTCGGGATTGGCGGCCAGCACGAGCGCAGCGTGCGGGGACGGTTGAAACAGATGGCGGAGCGCGCGAGAGAGCGCCAAGGTCGTTTCCGGCTCTTCGCCGTGGATGCCAGCAAAGATCAGGAGTTGGCAGGCACCCTGGGGACGCCAGACCTCCAGTGGGATGCCGAGATAGGAACGCCCATACGTGTCAGGAGCGAAAGGGACGGTCCCACGCTGTTGTCGAGGACGGAGGCTCATGCGACTGGTGTGTTGGTGTTAGCGACGAAGCGCTCGTAAATCTCATCCAGATTCTCGAGCACCGCTACTTTGAGCTCGATCTCGGAATCCTGGATGGTTGCCCGCAGGAGTCCGGTCGTGAGCTGTTGCTCATACGTGGCGGCCGTCGGGGAATGGCTCAAATGCCAGCGCTCCTGAGCGACTCCCTGCCGGTCCCGGTCATAGGGGCGATAGAAACCGAACGCCGTCTGGTCTGCGACCCTCCCATCCAACCACTCGTGCAGGGGCCCGAACATCCCACCGGCATCGACCTCCTCCGGGATGAGCTCGATCTCATAACCTTCCGGTTGGGCGGCCAGATCGTAGACATCGAGATCCGTCCCCCAATGATGCCGGGAGGCACCCGGCAGCGCGGACCAGCGGAGAATGGCGAAGAGCAATTCCCTCTCGCTCAACCGCTCGATGTCCAAGGGCACCGCATCGCTGTCCAGCACAGCGAGCTTACCCGTCGCCTTGCGGTTCCAGATCGAGAGCTGCCGTTCGAAGCTTCGGAATCCGCTGAATATCCGAAGATCGAAGCCGGCCTTCCGAGCCTCGTCCTTCAGCTGCAGGAACGGCCTCACGACGTCACGGTGAACGCCCACGCCGAGCAGCTCGGCTTCAGCGGCTGAGCACAGGTGTCCTTCCGTCTGGCCGGTCAGGCACGCGGTCACGAAGTTCGATAGCTCCTCGGAAGGTCGGCTTCTAGGGACTCTCATAGTCTACCTGGACTCAAGGCCGCGCGGCTTAGGATTCGTCGTCGATCTCTACCGCGGCCCATCCGTCGGTCAAGGTCCTGAGGAAGGCGGCCAGGTCCTCGAGCTCCGGATTGGCCAATCCCAGATCGCCCAGTTCCTCATCGTTCACGTTTTCCGCCACCTCCGGTTCCGGCCAGTCGGCCACGTCGCGCGTGTTGTAGAAGGCCACGACCTGGAAGAGCGTCTTGAACACGCCGTTGTGCATGTAGGGCGCGGTGACCGCCACGTTGCGTAACGTCGGTACACGGAACTTACCGTTCTCCGCCGGGTCGCCGACCGTTACGGCCAGCCCAAGGTCGACGAAGTCGAAACCTTCAGGATTCAA
>JBDHAI010000115.1:0-9424 GCA_039588155.1 Gemmatimonadota bacterium
ACGGGTTACTTCGGTTGGAAGCCCACCGGGCTCTTCTGGCCCAACGAACTGCGACGCACCTTCTCGCGCAAAGACATCGGTGAAGCTGAGTACAATCGCGTCATGGCGACGGTGAGCCGCTCGGTTCGCCGGCTGGAGGAGCGCGGGCTACTAACGCTGACCGGCGACTATCTACGGCAGGTGGAGCTGACTAATGCCGGCCGCGCCATCGAGCTAAAGTATCGAACCGGCAAATAGCAGACGACGCCGCCTCTGTTGGGCAGAGGGCGGCGTCGAGTGGTGAGGTGGGCCGAAGCGCAAGCGGAGACAGTTTGTGATTGATCGTATTTAATCTTGTTTGCTCCCGGCCTTCGGCCCGTTCCCCATCCGCACGCGCTAAGAAGGCAAGATCAAGGCCAAAGCCCGGGACCAGTGTTTTCGTGACGTTTTTCTTCTGAGCTTTTACCCCGTCGACGCCGCGCCACAACCTCTCCAGTCCGGCCCCCCGGAACTCTCATCGACTCGCGGTCGGCCTATCGAGAATCGACCAGGCGAGCGCCCAGCCGAGCAGGGCCGCGCCGACGAGCAGCGGTGCGGTCCAGTACATGCCGGCCGAGGAGATACCGCTGAGCAATGTAGGAAGCCACAAGAGCGCCACGGCGACCAGCGGTATACTGAGGACTCCGACCCAGAGACTGGCGAACAGCCCGGCCGCCGCCATTCCTGTGGGAAGGGCTACGATGGCCACCGCGATCATATCCTCGTACCCGGGGTTACGCGGAGTGAAGTAAGCCGACCGTCTCGCTTGCAGCCACACCAGCCTGGCCGGCCGCAGCAGGATCTCCCGTGAGTAACTCCAACCGGCGCTCTCTATGGTGAGCGTCAATCGGCCTTTGTCCCACACGGCGGTCGCTGAGAACGAGTCACCCGGCTGCACGCCTTCGAAAGCACCGGGAAAGCGGAAGGCCGGCCCTGTTCCGTTTTCCGTCGAGCCCAGTGTCCGCGCCCGTACGATCGCGTCATCGTCTTCCTGCGCGAGAGTGACGTTTCTGCTGTAGGGGTCGCGGGACCAAGTAATGAGGCGTGCTGGGCCCGACTGAAGCGCGCGGCCGGCAGTAGCTGAGACCTCTAGCTTGAACTTCTGACTGCGCTCGGCCAACTCGGCCCACCCCGCACCTAACCCGGCCGGTCCGCGGATCACCTGGCATCGCTCTTCGCGGTCGCGTCCCACGCAGATGAGTCCGGAATGCAGCTGACCCTCGTACTTTCGGCCACCACCCACCTCATCGCCGAGTTCGACGCTGTAGTCGTCGTCCCAGTCCGCGAGGTAGAGCGTGTGAGTCACCGGTAGCATCAAGAGCGAGAGCGCCGCGATCCAGCCCGCGAAAGCCGCGCGCCAAAACCAGGCGCCCGCCGCCGGAAGTGGCCAGCGCGTCAGCTGGGCACCCAACGCCGCGCCCAGCGTATTGGCGGCGACATCGAGGACATCCGAGTTTCGCGACGCGATTAGTGCTTGCGTGAGCTCGATACCTACGGACAGCGCAGCTGCTAGAGCTACGGCGTGCCAACGCTTACGCGTCACGACGCTGGCCAGCGCGTAACCGAGAGGAAGAAAGAGGAGCACGTTGAGCAGTCGCTCCAACGGACCCGTTTGCCAAGCGCCAGCTTCCCCGTTGGAAAACGCTTGCAGGTCAAACTGGAACGGGGACAATTTTTCTAGACGGATAGACCCGATCATGTGTGTCGAGACTCACCTACGGCTGATACGTTTCGTCTTTCGCCGATAGTGTGACACATGCCGCAGGCGGAGGTTCCCTACCCCTCTCACTTCTGACGCCGAGAGCGCGCTGAGATGTACTTTGCGACTCAGCGACGGCCGGCGCGGCGCGACTCCGAGCGGTGCTAGCGGCTGCAGGCGAGGAAGAGCGCCTCCGCGGCGAGCAGCCAGAGGCTCGCGGCAATCACGGTTCCGAGCAGGCTGAGCAGTCGAGTGAACCAACGATCCAACTGCACAGGATCGGACTCGGCTCGAGGCGGGTCTTTGCGTAGAGGTGTCTCACCTCGCGGGGGATCGGTCATGGCTTCCCACCTCGTTCCTCGTGTGGGACTCGGTCACGGGCCTCGCAGGCCGTTGCCGAGGCGGGGTCGGCGCTGTGTTGAACGCCTTCCATGGGGGCAAGAACGGAGCCAGACAGGACCGGCGGCGTGGCCAGTCGTCAGGCTAGGATTTCGGCGCCCGGCGGCGCCCACCTGCTCTTATCGTCTCGTGACCGTGGCCCACCCGCAACACTTAAGCGGTCGGCTGCCTTACGTCCGTATTGCGTGTCGCAAGCTGCGGCGTCATGATGAGGAGACTGCGAGAAGCCTCATCCTTCAGCCAATCAACAAGAAACGACTATCTGCTAAAGGGAGCCACGCATGAAAGCCCGAGTTGACCGAATGATGGCCGTGGCCGGTCTGATGCTCATTCTCGCGCAGTCACTCGTCGAAGACATCCCACCTCTTTCCACCGCCGTCATTCTCTTAGGCGTGGTCCTCGTCGCCGCCGGGTTGGTCGGGCTGGGCTCCCGCCTGCAACCCGACCGGCGAGTCTACCTGAAGCTGCGGGCCGAGGTGGATGACTTTCTGAGGTTGGTTCGCACACTGAATTTGAACGCCGTGGAAGGCCGAGGCGCGCAGGCTTCAGAGACCAAGGCGGCGATGCACGACTCGATCGAGCGAATAGGCGAAGCCGCTGGAGTGGAAAGTGATGCCTGAGAGGCTTGGCCAGACACGGCACCTGCAAGCCGGCGAAGCTTCAAATCGCACCGGCTGAGCCACCAGCGACACCAAGCCAAGCCTTCGCCTCTTCCATATCGCGGAATACCCCCACGTCTTGCACGCTATCCTCGGTCAGTGTTTCGTACATCCGTGCCATCCCAAAGACAAGATCAGCGGAGACGACGATCGCGAGTTGGTAATCCACAAGATCCGCTGATTGGACTTTGTCTAGAGCCACCAGTCGTCTCACACCATCTACGGTCACCTGCAACTGCTCCACAGCCCGAACGTCGGACAACTCCTTCATGCCGGGCTTGAAATCTGGGTCTCGAAGCAAAGCACGCTTGTGGTCGGCCAAGTCCTCATCGGTCAGCGTTCCTGTCGCGGTCGTATGGACCAAGCCTAGCGCACGGTCGATTCGGTAGGTGATTGCCATGGGTCGTTGATTATCGTGCTGCATTTCCATCAGGACGAGAAGATCTGGCGGACGCCTTCCTCCCCGTCCTCCTGGACAAGGGTCTCTCCGTTTGAGAGATCCGCGAATATGCTCCCGAAGGAGGTTGGCATCAACCCTACGCGTCCTGGCGGCGACCAGCTAGACGGCCTCCAGGATCGTGTCGATGAGTGTGAAAGCGGCGCGGCAGATGCGCCCGTCGTTATCGAAGGACGGGTCGTAAGAGGCCAATGCGGCGGCAGCGATCTTCAGGTCGCGACCAACGATCCCG
Source organism: Gemmatimonadota bacterium (assembly GCA_039588155.1). GTDB lineage: Bacteria > Gemmatimonadota > Gemmatimonadetes > Palauibacterales > KS3-K002 > JBDHGH01. Next base: position 3,465 of record JBDHAI010000115.1, read on the forward strand.
ATCGCGGCCCGCACTTCCGCGAGCGTGAGTCCCCCGGGCGAAGCCAGCGAGTTCGCCATGCCTTCCGCGGAGTCGAGGACGTCGAGGTCAATGTGAACGTAGGCGTTCGTTACGCGCTCCCGCAGGGGTCGAAGCGACGCGCCTAGCTCGTCACGCACCTGCGCGGGCGACAAGACCTTTACATCTGAGTCCGCCAGCAACTCGGCTTCGAGCGGATCGAGATCGCGAGCACCGGCGAGCACCGCGTTCCGCTCCTCGACGGGCGCGAAGCCAGGGACACCCCGGGTGAGCTGTTCCCAACAACGGCCGACCAGTGTGGCGAGGCCCATACCATCGAGGAAACCGGTCGGCGTGGTCTCCGGTGTGTTGAAGTCGGCGTGACTGTCGAACCAGACAACAGCGACGGGGCCGTCGAGGCCAGCGACCGTCCCAACGCTGGTATTGCAGTTCCCGGCCAGCACAATGGGAAAGCGTCCGCCGTCGCCGGCCGCACGTATCCGTTCAGCCAGTCTGCGCATCAGTTGAAACCCGGTGGCGATCTCGGCGGGAAGTGCGTCGCTCGGCGCCTCGATGTCTGTGCGGGTGACGCCGTGGCCGGCAGCGGCGAGGTGGTCCAAGAGCCCGGCCTCGATGAGTCGGGTGGGACCGGCGCCCATGCGCGCGTTGCGCAACGCGCTGTCGTAAGGGACCGAGATCAGCTCGATATCCACGCGAACCGCCGTTCAGTGCCTACGAACGCTCGCCGGTCGTTCCGAACCAGCGATCGAGCCGCTCCGTTTCCCAGCGGTGCTTCGCTTCCGCGTTGGCAGCAGACACCTCCTGCAGGGCGACTTCGGGCTCCGGCGTAGCGTAGAAATCGCCCTCGACCCGGGTCGCCATAGCCTTGCCCATCTCGATGAAGCAGTAGCCGTGCCCGTCGAAGCCCGGCGGCGGGGCGGCGCCGCGCAGAGCGGCGGCGATGGCGGCGGCGACTACCTCGCCCTGGCGTTCCGCCATCAGCCCGGCTTTAGGGAGCGCCAGTCCGTTGGCGAGCTTGATCTGGGTGAGGTCGCCGATAGCGAAGACGCGGTCATAGGTCGTCTCCAACATCGATCGATCGACGGGCACCCACTCGCCGTCACCGGTCAGGCCGCTCGCCTTGACCACGGCGGGCGGCCGATGCGGCGGCACGCCGATCAAGAGGTCGGCCTCGAGCGAGCCATCCGAGAAGGCGAAGCGGCCCGCCTCGACGCGCTCCACCTTGCGACCCACGTGGAACTCGATGTCGCGTGCCGCCAGCTGCTCGCCGAGCCAGGCGGAGCCCTCCGCGCCGGCGTTGGGCAGCAGCATCGGCTGAAACGTGCTGACGATGATCTGCGTTCGGTCGCGGATTCCGCGGTCGCGGAGATGATCATCAAGAAGCATCGTGCATTCGTAGGGCGCGGGCGGGCACTTGTAGGGGCCGCCGGCGATGACGAGGGCGATACGGCCGCCCTGAAACGCCTCGACGGCCGAGCGCAGCGAGGGGATGGCCGCGCGGTCGTAGACTATGTTCGCGTGCTCGGCGAGCCCGGGCACGAGATCGGCGCGCGGTTCGGCGCCGAGCGCTACGACGAGATGGTCGCCCTCGAGTATGCCCTCGTCTGTCTTAGCGGTGCGCCCGGCCGGATCGATCGCGGTGACTTCACGGCGTAGAAAGCGGATGCCGTGCATTTCCAGCGCCTGGCGCGGCCGACTTCCCTCCTCGATGCTGCCGATGCCTACCAGAGCCCACAGCTTGCGGAGGCCCATAAAAAAATCTGGCCGAGAGTCGACCAGGATGACCTCGTGGTCATCGCCGAGGAGCCGCCGTAGCTCGATGGCCACGGTGATGCCACCGAAGCCGGCGCCAAGAATGAGGGTGCGTGTCATGCTCTTACTCCTAGATGGCCGAACGACCCGCTCACTCCCGGCGGTGAGGTCATGCCCGGGGAGGGGCTCGAACCCTCAAGGGAGTCACCTCCCACTGGATTTTGAGTCCAGCGCGTCTGCCTGTTCCGCCACCCGGGCCTTACTTGAGACAGGAGTAATAATACTGACGCCTAAACCGAGAGCAACCGCAGGTGAACGGACGCAATGCCGCACAAGGACCGCGCGCGATTCAAACTCGGCTGTTGGCTCTCAGTCGATTGTATGCGGTAGAACGTCGGTGGAGAAAGGTCTTTCTTCCGGAAAGTTGCGGCTGCGGCTACTCGTTGACGGCCGGGCGCTTGTCTCTGCGCCGGCCGACGTTGATGAGAAGGACGCGCTCGCGCACCGAGAGATCGCTGGCGTCGCCGGCGAGGTCTCCGTTCTGGACGGCGCGGCGCAACGTGCACGTGTCCCAATCCGACAGGTGACAGTGCGGCTTGGAGCACATGAACTCGCAGACGGCCAGCTCGTCAGGCACTTCCTGCACGATGCTGGGGAGCACGCGATTCCAGAGCCGTCGCATCCAGGTCCAACCCACGAGGTTCTGCATGGGTTCTCCCCCGCCGCACGAGAACAGACCGGTCTCGGAGGCCTGAACTGCGCGCCGATACCAAAGAACACAGGGTTTGGTCAGGGAAGCTGGGGATGGCGAACCCAAACAATATGTGGAAGGCGGCACTCTGAGGCAAGTTGCGACCCTGGAGCGGTATCCCTCCCGTTGCCGGAACGGATCGCGTAGATTGGGCTTCATCAGACCCCGAGACCGACAGACCCAGGAGCTCCCGATGCCGAACCGCGACGACTGGACCATACTCCATCACCTGGCCTACGTGTACGCGGCCGTCGCCTCCAGCGATGGCTCGATCACCAACGAGGAGCTCGAGGTCCTCTGCTACAAGCTGCACCAGTGGCACGACGAGATCGATGTGGACGAGCTGATGCCCATCGTCATGACATCCGTCGCGGCGCTGGGCGAGGACATGGACAGCGGGGACGACGCGCAGCTCGACGCATCGATCGACCTGACCGCGGAAGCGCTGGATGACGACGGCCGCTCCGCCGCGTTGGGCGATCTGCTGAGTATCGCCGCCGTGGACGGCGCGCTGCTGCCCGGCGAAGGCGAGATCCTCGTCAAGATCCGACAGGCGTGGGAGTCCAGTTAGCCGCCGCATGAGCCGTTTGCGGACGCCCCAGCGCGGGTGGGTCGGGTTCGCGCTGCTGCTGGTCGGCGCACTCAGCTTTTACACCTTGAGCGAAGTACCGGCTATGCCTCAGCAGGCCGGGCAATCTACTCGACTCACCGGCGGGCCGGTGACCCCCTGGCCCCGCGTCATCCCGATTCGTCTCCAGCCCGAGGGCCGCGACGAGCTGTTCGTCACCACGTTGGGCGAGGTGGTCACCTCGCTGGCGGATGGGACGTACGATCCCGAGCAAGATCGAGTGTCGACGCGGGACGGCCGTGAGATCGCGGACTATTATAAGGACTCGCTCGACATTCCTTTCTTCCAGCCGATCGACAAGAACGTCTTCCCTCTGCCGCCCTCCGGCTGGTGCTCGTGGTACTACTACTACCAGGAGATCGATTCCGACGAGGTGTTGGCGAACGCCCGTTGGATGGCCGAGAACCTCGCGCCCTACGGCGCCCGCTACGTCCAGATCGATGACGGTTGGCAGGGCACCGGACATGGCCTGGGCGAGAACCGCGACTGGACGACGGTCGACGTCCGCTTCCGCGAACTGGGGATGGAGGGTCTGGCCGATTCGATCCGCGCGCTCGGACTGGAGGCGGGCCTCTGGCTTGCTCCCCATGGGCAGAGCAACGAGTCGGTGGCCCGAAGCTCGAACGCGTTTCTCTGGAAGGAAGACGGGACGACGGCGGCGAACACCTGGGAAGGCACTTACCTGCTGGACCCCAGCGTTCCGGAAGCGCACGATTACCTGCGCGACCTGTTCGCGACGCTCCGGGGTTGGGGCTACAGCTACTTCAAGATCGACGGCCAACCCCTCGTCATCGACGAATTTACAGCTAAGCAAGAGTTCATGGCGGGCTCGCTTCCCGCCGGTGACTCCGGAGAAGTCGCCGCCACCCTCTATCGCGGAACCCTGGCAACCATCCGCGAGGCCATCGGGGAAAGCTCGTACCTGTTGGGGTGCTGGGGTACTCCCCTCCCCGGCGCCGGCATGCTGAACGGCTCGAGAACGGCGGGCGACATCTACCAGGGCTGGCAGGGCTTCCTCGTCGCGACCGAGGCCGTTCAGCGTTGGAACTTCCTCCACAACATCGTCTGGTACTCCGATCCCGATGTGGTATTGGTGAGACCGCCGCTGACCGAAGGGATGGCCCGGGCCTGGGCCACGATTCAGGGGCTGAGCGGGCAGGCACTGATGGCCAGCGACCGCATGACGGATCTCCCGGCCTCGCGGGTCGAGATGTTGAAGCGAATCTATCCCGCCGTCGATATCCGCCCCCTCGACCTCTACAAGCCGGGGAACGTGCGGAAGCCGGTCTGGGACCTGAAGGTGAGCCACCTGGGGCGCGACTACGATGTGGTGGCCCTGTACAACTACAGCCGCGAGCAGGCGCTCAGCCGACTGGTCAGCTGGGAGGAGCTGGGCCTGAGGCCGAGCCAGGCCTACCACGTCTACGACTTTTGGCAGGGCACGTACCTGGGCGCCTGGGAACGAGGCGTTTTCCTCGCCGTCCCGCCGGCCGACGTCCGCGTCATCACGCTCGTGCCCGAGGAGCCGCGGCCGGTGCTCATCTCGACGAGCCGGCACATCAGCCAGGGTTGGGTCGACCTGCTGGCCTACGAAGAAGGCGGCATCCTCACGCAACCGGATCTGTCGGGGCGCAGTCGGGTGATCGGCGGCGACCCCTACACGCTGACGCTGGGCCTGCCACGAGGTGCGCCGACGTTCCGCCTATCCGGCGTAACCGCACGCGGCAGGACGACAGGCGTACGAGTGTCCTGGTCGAGTCACCAGGGTTATGCGACGGTCACGATCGACAGCGACGTCACGCAAGACGTCGACTGGTCGCTCCGGTTCGAGCGAACCGAGCCTTACCTCTACCCGGTCGTTTCGCCCGCGCGTCTTCAGGTTACGCAGGATGGGCTGTCCAGCCTGAAGCTCGCCTGGCCCACCCAGTACCATGTGAAGGCCGGCTACCTGATCGAGGTGAACGGGGACCCCGTCGCTACGGGATTCGAGCCCTGGGCGCGACTCACCGGGCTGCGACCTGGCCGTACCTACAAGATCGGCGTGCGCTCGATCTGGTACGACGGCAGCCCGGGTGCAGAGGCGGCGGAGGTGGACTACACGGTCGAGGTACCGGACACGCTGTACGTTTCGGACATGGACCCGCTGTCAGCGCGCCAGGATTGGGGCAGCTTGAACCGGGACCGCTCGGTGGACGGCAATCCGCTCACGGTCGCGGGCACGTCCTACCAGAAGGGTTTGGGCACGCACGCACGCAGCGAGATCCGCTATGAGATCTACGGCGTCTTCGAGCGCTTCCAGGCGTGGGTGGGCATCGACGACGAAGTGGAACCGCCGGACTCGGTGCGAGTCGTCTTCGAGGTGTGGGGGGACGACCGCCGGCTCTGGTCGAGCGCGCCGATCCACAACGGCCGCGAGGCTTTGGCTGTCGACTTAGGGGTTCGGGGGCTTCAGGAGCTGACGTTGAAGGTGCATCCCGTGGGCGACGACATCGATTTCAACCACGCGGACTGGCTCGACGCGCGACTCATCGCGCCCGACATATAAAGCCTCTAAGCCTTAGGGCCAAAAACGAGATGCGGCCGCATACTGCGACCGCATCTCCGAGCGGCGCCCACGTCCTCCTACCCTTCTTCCCCCAGGCTACCGCTCTTGTTTGATCTCGGTGGTGTCGGTAGCGGCCTCGCTCACGAGAATCGGCTCCAACTCGTCGAGCTCCGGCCACTCTTCCATCGCCACGGTCTCGCGCCAGCCATGCACCTCGTCGATGAAGCTCTGAGCGAGCACGCCGAGATCGACCGGCTCGATTCCAG
>JBDHAI010000116.1:0-7702 GCA_039588155.1 Gemmatimonadota bacterium
TCCGGCCCCTTGAGGTCGGCCGCGCCGAGCGCCTGAAATCGGGTAAACCGCTGGAAAGACTGGCCCATAGCCAACCGTAACACGGGATGTGACGACGGCGAGTCGGTCAGAAGACGCGCCCGCCCTAGAGTTCCCTCATGAAGCTACGCAGGCCCGAAACGGCCAGCAAATCGGAGGCTCTCATGAGGAAAGACAGGCGAAAGTTGAGCGGCTGGATGGCGCTAGCCGCGCTGATCCTGGGCTCCATCGGATCCGCCTGCAGCGACCCCGCCGGCGTCGCGAACGGCGTCCCGAACCCCAATGCCGACTTCGAGGCCGCCTGGTCGATCGTCGATTCGGTCTACCCCTACCTGGAGTTCAAGGGTATCGACTGGGACGAGGTCCACGCAGCCTACCGCTCGGGTGCCGAGCGGGCGCATGGTGACGAGAGCTACGTCGTGTTGCTCGAGATGCTGGGTGAGTTGAGAGACGGGCACGTCAAGCTTTTGCCACCCGCCGGGGCGCACATCCCTCTGCAGGAAGGGTGGTTCGCCGCAGACGACGGGATGATCTGCCCGTACATCGGGCCGCGGTGGTGGCGCGATACTGATGTTTGGATCGCCGATCTTCTCCTGAACTACCTCCATCCCGATAGCATCCACATTTACGGAGACTCGCTGATCGGGTACGCGATCCGGGACGACGGGATCGGGTACATCCGTGTTTCCGAGTTAATGCCGCACAAAGTAACGCGGGATTTCGACGCAGCGCTGAGCTACCTGCGCAGCACGAAGTCGCTGATCGTCGACGTGCGACATAATCCCGGAGGCAACCACGACACGATAAGAGAGTTCGTCGGCCGGTTTCTTACGGAGCCGCTCGATGGCATCGACGTCTACATCCTAGGCGAACTATATCCGTTGCCGCCCATCCAGCCACGAGGACCCTTCCAGTACACGAATCCTGTAGTGGTCCTCATCAACGGGAGAAGCTATAGCGGTGCCGAAGCGTTCGCGGAGATGATGAAACAGGTGCCGCACGTCACCGCCGTGGGCGACACCACAGGCGGCGGCTCCGGCGCCGCCGACGATAGCGCACCGGGGATATTCCGCCTGCCAAGTGGGGCCGAGTTGAAGATTCCCACTGGCGATGCACGCCGCTACGACGGGCTGCCATGGGAATGGCTGGGAATTCCCCCGGATATCCGCGTCGAGCAGACCGAGATGGATAGGGCGAACGGCAGAGATAAGCAGCTCGAGTATGCGATTGAATTCTTGAATCACGGGTCGTCCATATGAGACTTCAAAACAAGGGAGGTTTCACCATGTCTACATACAAAGCCCTGATAGCGATAATGGCGGTGGCTCTGCCCAGCTCCGCCTTGGCGCAAACGACAGCACCTGCCGAGGCTCACTCGCTTCGCGGCAAACACGCCGTTGAGTTGAGCTTAGGGTTTCTCAGCGACGTGAGCGTCGCGAGCGAGGTATCCTTCGCTGGCGCAGCGATGACAAGCGAGGTTGGCGGCTTCATCGGCTCAATCGCCTATAGCTACTGGTTCGCGAACGAATGGGCCATCAGTCTGAGTGTCGGGGTCGCGAACGCCGATCTTTCTACGTCGGCTAGCAGCTCAAATTTTTCCGTGCAATCAGCAGTAGTTATGCCGCTGCTGTTTGGAGTGAAGTACAAGCCCCTCGGGCTCGCCGTCGGCAACGTCCTGAGACCATACCTGTGCGCGTCTCTCGGACCCTACTTCGGATTCGCTTCTGACGTTCGAACAGGAGCGAGCACCGGAACGGAATCCTATGCGGAAACGGCCCTCGGCTCGCGTGCCGGGGTAGGCATCGACCTATCGCTCAGCAAGAGGTTCACGTTCGGACTTGCCGTCGGCTATCGTCTCGTTAGCGATTTCGGAAGGCCGATCGGTTCTGAAAAGAACCCTAGCAGTCCGGAGCTTTCTCTAACAGTCGGAGTTCTCATCGGCAGGGAAAAGTAGCGCAGTCAGATCCCCGAACGTCCACAGAAGAAGCCACCTCGACATGATCGGGGTGGCTTCGCCACATGCCCCGATGGGTTCTGGTGTCGCTGAGCGCAGCGTCCCACCTTGTCTCGTGTGCTGACCCTGGCCTGACAGCTGAAACATCGGAGGTATAGGATGAGCCGCCGGGTTTTCGTTTTCGGACTGCTCCTCTTACTGCTAGCGCCAGTCGCAGCGGCCCAGCGAGACCTCGATTTCGCGGCCCGCGCGACGGACGCCCGGTTGGTCGCCGCCCTGACGGTCGATCCCGACCTGCAGGCGAAAGTGGACTCTCTTGTCCTCGGCCTCGAAGGCCGTGTGGGTCTCTACGTTCGGCACCTGCCCTCCGGCCGCACGGCGGAGATCAACGCCGACGAGCTCTTCCCCACCGCGAGCATGATCAAGCTGCCGATCCTCGCCGCGACGTTCGATCGCATCGACCGGGGCGAGCTCGATTTCTTCCAAGAGTTGACATATACCGACTCGCTGCTCTATGCCGGGGACGACATTCTCGGCTCGTTCGCGGACAGCGCCACGATCTCGCTGGCCCGCGTGCTCTTGCTGATGATCACGACCAGCGACAACACCGCCGCCCTTTGGGCGCAGCACCTGGCGGGTAGTGGGTCGCGCATCAACGAGTGGCTGGCGGCGAACGGCTTCGCGGGCACACGCGTCAATTCCCGCACGCCGGGCCGGCAGGACGACTGGGAGATCTATGGTTGGGGCCAAACGACACCGCGGGAGATGGCGGAGCTGCTGGTCATGATCCGCGAAGGGCGCGCGGTGAGTGCTGCGGCGAGCGATGCGATGTACCGGCACCTGACGCGGATTTTCTGGACGGGGACGGCGCTCTCCCAGATTCCGCCGTGGGTACAGGCCGCGTCCAAGCAAGGGGCTGTAGACGAATCGCGCTCCGAGGTCGTGCTCGTCAACGCGCCTTCGGGCGACTACGTGTTCTGTGTCATCACGAAGGACCAGGTCGATACCAGCTGGGACCGAGACAACGAAGGTTTCAAGCTGTTGCGTGAAGTGTCGGCCGCGTTCTGGGAGTATTTTGAGCCCGACCACCCGTGGGACCCGACGCCCGGGGCTGAGCGCTACCAGCCGTAGCGGGTGGGGCTGAAGTGCGCGCCAAATACGCGTCACCCCGAACAATCGGAGGGACAATGCAGCCGTTCAGGCCCTACATCGTGCCGCTCGCCATGGTGATCAGCGTTTCCTGTGCTCCGGCCGGGGCCGGCCCAGCGGAGCCGCTGCCCGCGACGCCCGCCGGCGCGCTGCGCACCGAGCTGCGCGAGATCTTCTCCGACCCGGCGTTCCAAAACGCACACTGGGGCGTGCTGGTGCAGTCGTTGGAGAGCGGCGAGGTGCTTTATCGGCAGAACGCCGAGAAGCTGTTCATGCCTGCTTCCAACAACAAACTGGTGACCGCGGCAACGGCGCTGACACGACTGGGCAGCGACTACACCTTCCACACGCGGATCGCGGCTAACGGATCGATCAGCGAAAGTGGGACGCTAGAAGGCGATCTCGTGGTGGTCGGTGGTGGCGACCCGGCGATCTCCGAGCGCTTCTACGACGACGACCCGACGGGGCCCTTCCGCGACTGGGCCGACTCGCTGAAAGCCCTGGGCGTAACGCGGATCGACGGCGACATCGTCGGCGACGACAACCTGTTCGACGACGTTCACCTTGGGCCCGGCTGGGCCTGGGACTATCTCGACGCCTACTACGCGGCCGAGATCGGCGCGCTGCACTACAACGAGGGCGCCGTCACCTTCTGGATCACGCCCGGCGATTCGCTCGGCGCGCCGGCCAAGGTCGTCGCCCTACCGCCGACGGACTACCTGAAAGTCGAGTACGACATCGCGACCGTGTCGGACAGCACCGGAGCTGCGGTGCGGTTCGAGCGTCGGCCGTTCAGCAACGACGCGCGGATCTGGGGCACGATCTGGGCCGGCGAGGATACCGTGACCCGCTACATCGCGCCCCACGATCCGACGATGTTCTTCCTCACCGTGCTGGAAGAGATACTGGAGGCTGGAGGGATCGAGGTCGCCGGCCGACCGGTCGATCTCGACAGCCTGCCACCGGAGGCGCGGGGCGACTCGCTCGCCACACTGTTCGTCCACGAGTCGCCGCCGCTCGCCGAGATCGTGACACCGTTCCTCAAGCGTAGCCAGAACCAGATCGGCGAGATGCTGTTGCGCTATATCGGCGTAGCGGACTCGGACACCGGTAGCGTGGAGGCGGGACGGCGCGCGGTGGCGGCCACGCTGAGCGGCTGGGGAATCACCGAGTCGTCCTATATATATGTCGATGGCTCCGGGCTCTCCCGCTACAACTACCTGAGCCCCGACGCTATCGTGCGCCTGCTGCGCGTCATGTACCGGCAGCCGGAGTTCGAGGTCTTCTACGATGCGCTGCCCATCGCCGGCGTCGACGGGACACTCGAATCGCGGATGAAGGGAACGAGCGCCGACGGTAACGCCCGAGCTAAGACGGGTTACATCTCCAACTCCCGCGCGCTATCCGGCTACGTGACCACGCGGGACGGTGAGATGCTGGCGTTCAGCATGATCGCCAACAACTTCGACGAGTCGGTCGACGCGGCCGAGTACCTGCAGGATCTGGCGGTCGAGCGACTCGCCAACTTCACCCGAGGAGGGTCACGCTAACCGGTCTTCTCAAGCTTGATCGAGATCCGCACACGCTCGTCCGTCCACTCCCCCACCAAGCCGGGCGGGGAAATCCGGAAGGTGGTCTGGTTCAGGAAGGTGCGGGGCCGCAGCTGGAACGTCACGCTGCCCGGCTGGCGAAGCCGCCACGTGCCCACCAACGAGTGTTTCCCCCTGAGCTCGGGATCGGTCCCGATCTTCAGCTGGCCGTGCAGAGCCCCGTTTAGGTTGAGATGCAGGTTGAGGCGCGTGTCCGGCTCGCCCACCAGCTCCCTACCGCTGCTATCCCGCTCCACGATGAAGCTGACCGCGTCGTAGCTGCCGGCCACCTGCGACGATGTCGGCGGCTCGGTCGGCGGGCTTCCGATGCGCTCCGACTCGGCACAGGCCAGCGCGACGATGAAAGCGGCTACGAAGTTACGATTCGGCGGGTACACTTTTCCTGGGATGCTAGCTTTCTTTCCCGGCCAACTCCTCGATCCGCCATAGCGACTCGCGCATCGCCTTCGTCACTTCATCGAACTCCGGACCGCCACCGATGGCGATGGCCGTCTGGTTGAGTTTGCGTACCAGATCGATGAAGCTATCGACTTCACCGCGCAGCGCCGTGTGCTCGCGCTCGCTGGTCAGGAACGGGGTGGCTCCGTACAGGTAGCCCGCCAACACGAGCACCGTCCCGGTGATAACTCGCGCGCTCAGGCCGCTGCCCGTGTCCGCGACGGCGACGCTGCTCAGTATGAGGATCAGTCCGATGATGAGCGCCCCGAGCGGCACGTAACGGTTGAAGCTGCGGCGCCATGTCGAGCTGGCTCTATTCGCCATGACCCTCCTCCGGCCGATTCTGTAGGCTGTGGCGAGCCGCGCGGGCGCCCTGGACCCCGCTTCGGAGCCTCGCGGTCAGCCCCTTCATACTAGTATACCGGTTCCGACCGTATCTTGGCCACAAATTGGCAACAGCCATCTTAAAGACCCTGGCCACCGTGGGCGACCACTCTACCTTCGTCAGCTCTATATAGGACGGCAGGTTGTAGGAGATGTGCCCGGAACCGGGCTGGCCTTCAGGGGTTTCAGTAGGTCCCTTCGCCGTATTCCCCCTAAGCCCAAGCGCACAGCCTGGAGGAGTCCCATGGGCCGATCCTACCTAGCCCTAATTGCCGCCACCAGCATCATGGCGGCCTGCTCGGGCACGACCGTAGTCGTCCGAGACGATCCCGACACCCAAGACGATCCCAAGGTCGAAAGCCAAGAGCGCAGGAACGAGAAGCCAGGACCCAGCACGGCCGCGACTTTGGGAGTTCCTCCGGGACACCTCCCGCCTCCGGGTCGTTGCCGCGTTTGGATCCCCGGTGATCCGCCGGGCCACCAGGCGCCGTCGGGCTCGTGCTCCCAGCTCGCCTCACAGGTGCCGCCCAGCGGCTGGTTGATCTACCGACCCTCGAAGAGTAGGAAAGAGGTGAAGGTGTCGGTCTACGACACGAAGAAGCCGGGTGTGATCGTGGTGATCCGCTTCTACGACAGCAAGAGCGGCGATTTGCTTCGGGAGGAGCGACCGCCGACCGACCGCTAGCGGCAGCATCCAGCCCTGTCTTCGGGACCGGCGTGCTCCGTGGCCACCGGCAATGGAACCCACGCCGGCTCTCTGGGGTCTCATATAACCCCTCCGCTGGATCCCCCCACAGCCTGGCCACTTACCTGGAGGAACTCCATGGTTCGCCCATTACTCGCCCTGATCGTAGCCACGGGCATCCTCGTCGGTTGCGGGACGACGGTGGTCGTCAGGCACGATCCCGAGCCCAAAGAAGAACCCCGAGAGGAACGCAGAGACGATCGCAACGACGATCAGAAGGACGAACGTAAGGACGAGCGCGAGGAAGATCGCGAGGAGCGCAAGGATCGTAAGGACGACCGCAAGGATGAGCGCAAGGACGATCGCGATGAGCGCAAGGATAAGAAAGATGAGCTAAAGGACGAGCGCAAAGACCGCAAAGACGAGCTCAAAGACGAGCGCGAAGAGGATCGCGAGGAGCGCAAAGACCGTAAAGACGAGCTCAAGGAGGAACGCAAGGACGATCGCGAAGATCGCAAAGAACAGAAAGACGAGCTGAAGGACGATCGCAAAGATCAGAAGGAAGAGATCAGGGACGCGCGCAAAGACGGCAAAGACGATCCCAAGGACAACGCCATAGACGACGCCAAGAACGATCGTAAGGGCGACCCCAAGGACAAAGGGAAAGACGATCCCAAGGACAACGGGAACAAGGATCCAAAGGCGGAAGGGAAAGACTATCCCGAGGACAAGGGCAAAGGCGATCCTAAGGACATCGGCCAGGACGACCCCAAGGACAAGGGTAACGACGATCCCAAGGGCAATCGCAAAGACGACCCCAAAGACGAGCGCAAGCATGGAAACAAGGGGACCGCCGCAGCCGCGACGCTGGGCATAGCGGCGGGCCAGCTGCCGCCTGCGGGTCAGTGCCGGGTCTGGATCCCAAGCGATCCGCCCGCTCAACAGAGACCGTCGGGCTCGTGCTCCGAGTTGGCCTCTCAGGTCCCGCTGAACGGCTGGCTGGTATACCGACCCTCGAAGGGCAAGAAAGAAGTGAAGGTGTCAGTCTACGACGAGAAGAAGCCGGGCGTGATCGCTGTGGTCCGGTACTACGACGAGAAGAGTGGCGACTTGCTAAGGGAGGAGTCCGCATCCACCGATAGTTAGGCGGCGGACGCGCAACGAATCCCAGGCCATATCGAGGCGCTTCGAGCACGGGCGCTTATCGAATGGGTCCCTGAATGTACTTCGGTCTCAGCTCTGGAGGTCCTCTCTTGACCGAAAGCTGAGCACCGACTTTTCTGCACACGTACAGCTCGGCCTTCTTACGTGCCCGCTTCTGACTGTTGTCCAAATCTGCTTCTCCACCAGCCGCCAAGCATAGAGGTACGGCTAGGCTTGCCTTACCCGTTCGTTTGCGAGGTGCGTCCACTCTAGGTATACCGTAGACGATCTGTCGAGAGTCAGCTGAAAAGTCTCTCTTGG
>JBDHAI010000117.1:0-8594 GCA_039588155.1 Gemmatimonadota bacterium
CGATGCGGCCCGTCCACTCCAGGTCGGCCAGGCCGTCGACCAGCGCCGCCACGACCTCCTCGATGGCCTGTAGCCCTCGATGACTGCGAGCACGTTTCCCGCTGCGCCCCTTACCAGCGCGGACTCCGCCACCGCCGAATTGCGGTAGCGGTCCCCTCCGGCGTGCTCCACCAAGGCCGTCCCGGACCCCACATCTCGCTCCCTGTTGATCTGACGTTGATGGCCACCCGCCACTCCACTTTATTCCCTGACCGTTGCTCGCCCGGCCGCGGCGAGCGTAGAATGGAGACACGTACGGCGGGGGTGGCCGTTGATCATCACGATCCCGGAAGCGCTACGGGAGAAGCTGGGGCCGGAAGGCGCCCAGGCGCTGGCGGAGCTGCTGAACGAGGCGAGAGTGCAGACCAGAGGCGACGTCATCGAAATCGCCGCGAGTCGGTTCGAGCGCCGGCTAGCCGAAGAGATCGGCGGCCTGCGCTCGGAGATGCACTCGGAGATCGGCGGCCTGCGTGGGGAGATGCACTCGCAGATCGGCGCGCTCCGCTCAGAGATCCGCGAGTTCGAGGCTCGGATCACCCGCTGGATGTTCGTCTTCTGGATCGGCCAGATCGGCGCCCTGCTCGGGATACTCTTCGCCTTCTTCCGCACCTGACGCTCAGCAATCCCGCCCCGCTAGTTCAAGCGCGCGGCGATCCGCATCAAGCCCTGCCGACCCTCGTCGACCAGCCATTGGAGCTCGGGATCGGCGTCGGCCCAGTAGGAGAGAAAGTACTCGTAGGCGTCCCGGGCCTCGGCGTCCCGACCCAACGCCTCGTAGGCGGTCCCGAGATAGAGGTGTGGAAGCGGGGCGCTGCGTTGAGCGACGAGATAGGGGATGGCTTCGTCGGGCCGGCCGACCTCGATGAGGATCTGGGCCCACGTGGTGTATGGGATGTCGAGGCCGGGCCGCGGCGTGAACTCGCTCAGTAGGTCGTACGCGCCCTGCGCGTCGCCAGCCACTGCGGCGGCCAGGCCATCGACCAACCGCAGCATCTCCTCCATGAAGACCGCTGCGCTCGTGTCCTCTGCGGACGCCGCCGCGGCGAGTTCGCCCAGCCGGCCGCGCAGCTCGCGCTGTACATCCTCCCGGCCGCGATACGCCGCGTAGAGCGAGCGGCAGGCAGCGTCAAGCATCACCTCACCCAGGTCGCTGGTCTCAGCGGCGCCGCTCGTCGCGGCGCTCTTCGGGGTCAGCCAGCGCTCGAAGGGGTGGCTATCGAGGCGGAACGTCGCCTCCATGAATACGAGGTCGCAGAGTCCCACAGCCTGGAAAGCGAGAGGATCGTTCATGTAGCTGAGCGCCGCGCTAAGCCGGCCGCGCACATAGAGGTTCCCTTGAATGAGGTAGCGCAGCGCTTCCAATGCGTCGGGCCCGGAGACGCGACGGCGCTCCAGCTTCAGCAGCTCCTCCTGGACGGACCAGAAGCGCGGGTGGGTCATACGGTCGGACACGCGCTCTACGTCTAGCAGTTCGCTGGCCGCCAGCTGCTCGAGAGCCGCGGCCCGGGCCGTCGAGTCGGCGAAGGAGAGGTCGAACAGCACATCGAAGTAGCGGTTCCAGTCGGACTCCGGCGCCAGCTCGCGGTAGCGGGCCATGCGGTCGGCCGCCAGAGCGCTGTCGGCGTGATAGCGAAAGGCGAGGTCGACCAGGTGGATGTAGTGGGGCGCCCAGGTCGGATCGAGGTCGACGGCCCTCTGAAACGCGGCCTCCGTCTCCGCCCAACCTACCTGGCTCACGAATCCCTCATGGTGGTAAAGCTCAGCCAGCAGGTACCAGGCTTCCGGGTCGTCGGGATAGCGCGACGCCAGGGCGCGAGCCGAGTCGATCTCGCTCGCGTCCTCTCGCACCACCGCCAGCGCCGCGCGCACCAGTCCCAGCTCGCGCCGGGGCAGGTTGGCCAGCGAATCGGCCCGGGCCAACGGCCCTTCCGCCAGCTCGGTGCCGGCGGCCTCCGTCCAACCGCGGGTGAGCCCCAGCCGGTAGAGCGCTAGGGCGAAGGTGGAGTCGGCCGCCACCGCCCGGGTGTAGGCCTGGTCCGCTTCGGCGTACTGACCGCGCCGGTACAGTTGCTCGCCGTTCAAGAACGCCTTCAGCGCCGCCAGCGAACCGGTGGTCACGCTGGCCAGGTTGGCCCGGGGCTCGGCCTCCAATTCCTGGAGCAGAAAACGCAGCAGCTCGATGGAGAGCTCGTCGACCAGCACGATCATGCTGTCCAGCGGACCGTCCACCTGGGCCTGGTGCTCCAGCGCGCCGCGCTCCAGCTCCCGCACGTTCGCAGCCAACCGCACCTGCGTTCCCGTCGCCACCGCCGTCCCCAGCACGACGTGTCGCGCGCCGGTCGCCCGGGCCACGGCGAGCGCCGTCTCCAGATCGGCCTCTCGGCCGCCCGCCGTACGCTCATGCCAGCGCGCTAGCACGGTGCGGCTGTCGATGGCGCGGAGCGCCGAGCCATCGAGGTTGATCGAGAGCAGATCGACCAGACCCTCCGACCACACCTCCATTTCCGCGCCGCGCACCGAGAACGGGACCACGGCGACGGCGGGAAGCCCGGCGTCTGCGGGTAGGGTCGCCGCGACGTACGCGTCGTCCGGCGCCTCCGGGGCACGACCCTTCACGGCGACCAGCGTTGCCGCGATCGCCGCCAGCCCGGCCAACAGCAGGAGCTCCAGGCCGCCGAGGCGCTGCCGGCCCTTCTCCCCGTGGTACCAGGCGAGCACCAGCACGGCGAAGAAGCCGACGCCGATGAGGAGGATGGCGCTCCGGACCACCGCGACCGGCCAGCTGAACGTCTCGGCCACGAAACCCAGCGCCTCCAGACACAGCCAGCCGCCGGCCAGGTAGACGACCGCCCACTGCACGATCTTGCGCTCCCGGATGCGACGTATCACGTCCAACGTGCTCGGCCTCGCTGCGTTTGTGGGTCGTCAGGTTCGTCCGAGATATGCGGCCCGGCCTCGCCGAGAGCAAGGGCCCAGCCGAAGCCTAACAGACAACGCCGATTCAGCCGAGCTCCGATTCCGCCCGCAGCTTCTTGATCTGAATGTCGGTCTCCTCGGGCGGGACGCCGCAGGCGCGTAATGTCTGATCGACCAGCTGCAGGGCGGCCTCGAGCTCCTCGGTCACGACCATGTCCGCGCCGGCGTCGACCAGCGCATCGATGTCGACGATGTACGGTGCGCGGGCGATCACGGGAACGGACGGGTTGAACATCTTGATACGCTGCACGATCCTCGTGACGGCATCGGGATCGTTGATGGCGATCATGACCATCCGCGCCCGCTCGATGCCGGCGCGGCGCAGCACGAGGACGTGACTGAGATCGCCGTAGATGACCGGCAGCCCTGATGCCTGAACCTCGGCCACGGTGACGGGGTTGAGCTCGACGATCACATAGGGAATTTTCAAGGCGTCCAACACGGTCCTTGTGTAGTGACCGGTCAGGCCGAACCCGCAGATGACGACGTGATCGGCGAGCTCTGGGCCCGCTGCGCCGGGGCCCGAACGGGCGGTGGAGGGGAGCGCACCGTGCCACCGGTGCAGCACCGGTCGCAGCTTCGGCTCCAGCTGCACCAGTATGGGCGTCAGCACCATCAGGATGACCGCCACCCCCAGAAACGCCTGGTCGCCGGTCGCGCCGAGGCCGGCCGGCGACAGCCCTTCACCCTGCCCCGCCTGATGCAGGACGAGCGAGAACTCTCCGATCTGAGCCAACGACACGCCGACGCCCAGCGCGATGGTCGCCGGGTAGCGGATCAGCAGCACGCTGGCGCCGGTGACCGCCATCTTCAGAACCAGCACCGAGCCCGCCAGCGCCAGCATGCCGAGCGGGTGTGCGATGATGAAGCGCATATCGAGCAACATCCCGATGGACACGAAGAACACGGCGTTGAAGATCGTGCGCAGCGGGATGATCTCACCGACCGCGTGCTCGCGGAACCGGCTGCCACTGACCACGAGGCCCGCGAGGAAGGCGCCGAGCGCCAGACTGACCCCGAACAGGCCGGCAAGCCACGCGATCCCGAAGCAGACGACGACGACCGTGAGCAGAAAGAGCTCCGGGCTGTTCACATGCGCCACTCGATCGAGCAGCGCGGGAACGATACGCCGCGCCAAAACCAGAACCAGAACGATGATCGCGGTCGACTCGAGGATCTTGATGGCGATCTCGGTCGCCGAACTCTCTCCCGCGCCCAGCAGCGGGACGATCAACACCACGGGTATGATGAAGAGATCCTGAAAGATCAGGATGCCGAGCGCTATACGGCCAGCCGGAGTATCGGTCACCCCGCGGTCCGATAGCAGCTTCACCACGACGGCCGTGCTGCTGAGAGCGACCAGACAGCTCGTGAAGACCGCCGCTCGCCAGTCGATTCCCAGGGCTACGAGAATCCCCGCGGCCAAGGCCATCGTCAAACCGACCTGGAGACTACCGCCCACCAGAATGTAGCGGCGGATCCGCGCCAACTTGTCGAGGCTGAACTCTACGCCCAGCGTGAAGAGCAGCAGGATGACCCCGACCTCCGCCGTGCTGGAGATGAGCTCCAGGTCCCGTACCAGACCGAGCGCGTGAGGCCCGATCAGCACGCCGGCGATGAGGAAACCGACGATCGGCACGAGGCGCAGGCGGTGACAGACATAGGCGAGCAAGGCGCTCACGGCGAACAGCGCGACCATCTCCTGCAGAAACGGGACGCTCCCTGCCGCCGCGGTGGCCGCTATTGCGATTTCTAGAGGTTCAGACAAGAGTCGCAGCCGTTCTGGGGTCGTTCCGCGCGCCTCGTGACAGCAACGATGAATCTACACGTTCTTGGCTGATAACAGCAGGTGACCACCCGCCAACAGTACGCCGAAAAGCAGAGCACCTCCGCAAAGATTCAGGGGCGCTTGAACTTCAGCGGCTTCAACGTCACGCGTTCCGGTAGATCACGCTCGCCGTTCAGGAACGCGACCATCGTCTCGAGGATGAGCGGTGAGGCCAGGAACAGGTCGTCGTCGTGCGAGCCACCTTCGATGATCAGGTGGTGACTGTTCCGAAGGCCCTCGCGCATCTCTTCGGCATTGCTGGGCGGCGTGCGGATGTCGAGCGTGCCGCTGATGAACAGCACCGGTAGGTCCGCGTAGACCGGGCTGCGGAACTCGTCGCCCAGGTCGTCGTAGGTCCAGCCGGCGCAGTCGGACTTGAGCCCGATGTTGCCCGCGTCCCCGAGGATCGCGGTTCTGGCTTGCTCTTCGATCAGGGCCAGCCGTTCGGCGGATGCGCCCGACGCGCAGTCCATCGCCAGCGACATCGCCAGCTCGCGGATTTCGCTACGGTCCCGCACGATGAGCGGGGCGATGTCTTCGATCCTGCCGCGCATCACCGGTACGAGGCGGGCCGGGAACTCGATGATGTCTTCGCGCTCGCCAAGTTCGGCGAAGACACCGCGACGCAGATCGTCCGCCCCGATCACCAGCGTCGTCGGCGCGCCGGTCTCCGGGTCCTCGACCTCCACCCGCAACGGTTCGCGTTCCAATTGAGCCAGCAGGTCGCGGAGCTCGCCGGCGAAGTCGGGGACGACCTTAAGCAGCTTCTTGTCCGCCTTCATCGCGCTGTCGACCCGCAAGAGGACCCGATCCAGGTTGGCCGGCAGCTTGTAGCTGTGGTCCGGTCCCTCGACGCCCGCCAGGATGGCGCGCTCCACGCGATCGGGATGCTGGCGGATATAAGCCAGGCCTAGGTGCGTGCCGTAGCTGATGCCCCAGAGGTTCAGCCGCTCGGCGCCCAGCGCTTCCCTCAAGTCGTCGAGATCCTCGGCGCTCTCCCACGTGTTGAACGCTTTGATATCCAGCGAGTCGGACCAGTAGGCATAGCACTCCGCAAGGAACTCGCCGATGGCTTCGCTGCGCACCGCCACGTCCGTCGGCTCATCCAGCGGATAGTCCCAGCTGCCGGGGCAGAGCGTATACGGATCGGAGTAGTAAGTGCCCCGCTGGTCCAGGGCGATCACGTCGGCCACCTCGCGCAGCGTCTGGAACAGCTTCCATCGATCGCCCGACGCGGAGTAGCTGCCCGAGCCGCCGGGTCCACCGGCCAGGTAGACGATCGGCGGACCGGGGTTCTCGCTCGTACTGGCGAAGCGGACGAAGTGGATGCCGATCGAGTCGCTCTCCGGGTCGCCGTGCCGGAGCGGGACCCGCAACCGCCCTTCCTCGGCCTCGATCGTCTTCTGGCCCGGGATCAGATAGTAGTCCGTCTGGGCGAAGCGGATCGGCGTCAAGGTCAGCGGCCCGCGCGTGACCGAAGGGCCCGTCTCTCCCGGGAACGGCGCCTCCACCTTCTCACAGGCGGCCAAACCGAAGGCCGCGGTAGCGGTGAAGAGCACCGCAGAAAGCGAGCGGGCATACTCGGAGCGTGAGCGCATGAGGACCTCTAGGGTTGAGGGTTTCTCTCCTTTACGGAGTTACCCGCGAGGCTGTTTCGAGTGGGGCCTCTCGGACCACCCCTGTGCCTGTCCGGCCGCGCCGGTTAGGGACGCCGCGGTGGGTCGTCCGAGCGTAATTTGGAGCGCCCCTGCCCGTCCTCGCTCTGTCCCGTAGTCGCGCGACATGGAGCGAGACGGCCCACGAGGCGGCCCGTTCCCGACCCCCCTGACGCCCTCAGATCACCGGATGATAGGCGCCTGATCCGCCTGATGTGTGGCTGATCCCGGCTTGATACCCGCCTGATTCGCCCCCCCTACTTTCCCCGCAGACGTAAGCAGCAGCCCTTCTCAATTGACATGAGCAGCACGAGGCGCCCGGAGCCGGCGCCCACAAGATACAGGAGGGAACCCCGATGCAGGCGCAGACCCGGATAGCCGACCTTTATCAGACCGATATGGACCGGCACCTGTACGCGTTCGAGCAGCGCCAAGGGCTGAGCAGCGAGATCCTGGGAAAGTGGGCGGAGGGCGTGAAGGCGTGGATGGACGGCTGGGCCCGCCGGCGGATGGCGATGGCGCAGGGGTTCTTCTCGATTCTGTAACCGACTAAGACTCACCCGGGAGGCGGATGCCACCGGTCAGTTCCCGGATACGCTCCTCCAACTGGCGTTTCGCCTCCCGCAGCCTCTCGTCCTGGGCAGCCAGCAACGGCTCCACCTGGGTACGCAGCGTCGCCACTCTCGAGTCGGCGGCGCTGATCTTATCTCCCACCAGACGATCGACCTCGGCCCGCACCCGCCGTTCCGCCGCGGCGATCTCCTCGCCGGCCACGGCCCGCAGCGCGTCGGCCACCGCGCGGTCCAGGTTGGAACGCACCGAGAGGCCCGGGTTCTCGAGCGAGCCGGTCAGCTGGGCCGAGAGCTCCAGCCGCGAGACACCGGAGACGACGCGCCAGACCAGGTTCTCCACCTCGCCGCCGGCCGCCGACTCCTCGCGCAGCCACTCGACCCGATCGGCGTCCATGCTCATGCGGGCCCGCAGCTCCCCGCCCTCGAGGCTGAAGCTCATCCGCGTGTCGAGCGCGCCGGGGGCGAGGCGTATGGGCAGGCCGCCCAGGCTGAGGGTGTCGAGCCGCACGCCGCTGAGCGTGGCGCCCAGGGAGTCTAGAGCGCGGGCGCCGAGGTGAGCCCGGTCAGCCGGCCGGCGTATTCGGCTGCGGCCGCCGCGCCCTCCGCGCCTTCAACGCCTGGCTCGTCGCCCAAGCTGAGCGAGGCCTCCGCCGTCTGCAGCAGGAAGCCGGGATAGGCGCCCTCCCGGGGGAACTGCACGGTCTGGCCGGAGCGCCGGAGTCGCGCCGGGCCGGGCCGCGCCCGCGGCCTGAGACCGGGCGGCATGTAGCGGCGGGAGAGCTCGGACCAATAGACGGCCCGCTGGAAGCGCTCGACGGCGACGGGCCCGAACAGCGCGGTGGCGACGGCGTTGGCGTCGAGGCTGGGGAGCCGCAGCAGCTGGCGTGCGCGCTCGTAGTCGCGGCGCTTGGCGTCTTGCAGCCCGGCGACGCCCGCCTCCAGCGAATCGAGCGTCCCCTGCACCTCGCCTTCCAGCCCGGTGACCCGGTCGACCGTGGCGTCGACCTGCTCCACGGTCTTCCGCGCGTCATTGATGAGGCCGATGTCGGTGATGCGGGCGCGGGAGAGCCGCTCCAACATCGTTTCCACCGCCTCGACCGTGGCGGTCACCGAGTCTTCGACGTCGGCGATCGTCGCCTGCCAGCCCGACCAGGTCGAGTCGGCCCGCCGGGTCAGCGCACGGGCCTCCTGTACTGTATATAGAGAGTCCGCGTCCAGGTCGTCGACGGACACCTCGCCGGTGACGAGGTCGAGGGCCGGAAAGTCGAACAGCTCCGACCAGGTGCGGGGATCGATCAGGCCGCCGCGGCCGCCTTCGAGCTCGACACGGCCGTCGTTCTCGCGCCGCGTGTTGAAGCGCATCCCGTTGGCCGCCAGCCGCTCGATCACCAGCTTCTTCTCCAGCAGCGGCAGCACCGCCACCTCGGCGGCCAACTCGTCCGCCTCGAACAGGTTCCGGAACGGCTCGAAGGGGCTGGCGACGATCACGCCCTCCAGCGTCGCCCGGCCTGGACCCAGGTCGAG
>JBDHAI010000118.1:0-8446 GCA_039588155.1 Gemmatimonadota bacterium
TGATCGAGGAGCTGGACAGAGAGGATTGGATCGACCTCGTTCCCACCTTCTTGGGCGCGCATGCCTTTCCACCCGAGTACCGTGACCGCCGGAACGAGTACGTTGACCTGGTCTGCAGCGAAATGATACCGGCCGTCGCCGAATCGGCGCTGGCTGTCTTCTGTGATGTGTTCATGGAGCCAGGCGTCTTCGCAGCGGATGAGACACGACGAATCCTGACCGCTGCCGCGACGCACGGGCTCGTGCCGAGGATCCATGCTGATGAGTTCGAGTCGAGTGGCGGCGCGGAATTGGCTGCCGAGCTCGGCGCAGCGTCGGCGGACCACCTCGGTGCGATATCGCAGGCCGGCGTTTCCGCACTCGCCGGCTCCGATACTGTGGCCACCTTGCTTCCGGGCACACTGATGTTCTTGGGTAAGGAGCGCTTCCCCCCAGCTCGAGCGTTGATCGACGCTGGCGCCGCCGTAGCCCTGGCTACCGACTTCAATCCCGGATCTTCGCCCACCGTCAATCTGCAGGTCGTGATGAGCATCGCCTGCAGCAAGTTGGGGATGTCGCCGGCGGAGACTTTCGTCGCGGCCACCGCCAACGGGGCCGCGGCCTTGAGGCTGACAGACGGGCGAGGCACCCTGGAGCCGGGGGCTCCGGCGGATCTGGCGGCCTTCGGGGTTCCCGACTATCGGCTCGTCCCGTACCGCTATGGGAGCAACCACTGCTCAGCGGTGTGGAAACGCGGCCGGCGGGTCCACTAGGTGGGCTCGTGCCTTGTCTCAGGGCGGTGTTGCGTATAGGCTTCTGGCGATGCTGCAGCCGTCCGCCCCGGTCCCCAGAGCCCTGATAAGCCGATTTGGTGGAGAGCCGTTGGGGCTTGGGCAGTCGCCTCCCCTGAGGCTGGAGAGGCGCTTGGGTGGGTTGTCCTGGCGGGCACCGGTCGGGGGTCGGATCAGTCGGCGAAAGTGGGCCGGGCAGCACTCGGGTTCGCAGTAGAGGAACGGGACGACGATCGATGAGCGATGCCGCTCGCTACAGGCAGAAAGCTAGGGAGTTCGAGCAGCGCGAGTCTTGGAAGCGCGCCATCGAAGCCTACGAGCTCGCCATTGAATCGGACAATTTGGCGCAGAAGGGCGACGACCTCGCGCTCTTCAACCGTATAGGTGATCTATATCGCCGCGTTGGAGACGTAAACAAAGCTGTCGAGTATTACGAGATGGCCGCGGACGGACATCTTTCAGCTGGCTACTACAACAACGCCATCGCCCTCTGCAACAAGATCCTTCGAAATCAGCCAAACCGCCATTCCGCCTATCTCAAGCTGGGCAAGATCGGAGCGGCGAAAGGGTTTCTGTCCGATGCGCGCAAACACTTCCTGGAGTACGCCGAGCGCATGCAGAAGTCGGGCGAGTTGGATCAGGCATTTTCCGCGCTGATCGAATTCGCCAGCCTGTCGCCGGACCCCGAAGTGCGATTGATGATCGCGGACCAGTTGATCGAGCACGATCGCACGAAAATGGCGGTGGACCAGTTACGACTGGCATGGCTCAACCTGTCGGATG
Organism: Gemmatimonadota bacterium; assembly: GCA_039588155.1. Classification (GTDB taxonomy): domain Bacteria; phylum Gemmatimonadota; class Gemmatimonadetes; order Palauibacterales; family KS3-K002; genus JBDHGH01. The sequence goes on from JBDHAI010000118.1 coordinate 1,554, forward strand.
AAGGCCGCGAGGCCGACGCGGACGAGGTTAGGCGGCGTATCCTGGACTTGGATCCCGATCGAGACCCCGAGGTCGATCGACCGAAAGATTCGGCGGTCGCTGGCATCGATGCCGTGGGGATCATCGATCTGCCGGAACTACTGCCCTACGGCGAGCCCGAGCGGCGCGCTGCGAAGGTTGAAGTGTTGGCTGAGCCCGAGCCCGATCTGGAGCAGGGTTCCGCCGTGCTTGCGGAGGAGGATACGGAGGCGAGTGCGCCAGAGCTCGAGGCGTTGGACCTCGAGCCGCCGGGATACGAAACGGCCGAGCCCGTAGACGTCGATTCCGAAGGTCTGGACCTGGAAGCGCTCGAGGTTCCGGATCTCGAGGTGTCAGAGGAGGGGAGCTCGATCGATATTCTGCCCACGGAGCTCGATGAAGAGGCGAAATCGGCGGCAGTGGGTGAGGGTAATGACCGTGGAGGGCAGGATCTCGAGATTCTGCCGACGACTCTGGTCGGGGAGCAGGGTGGCAAGGAAGAGGAAGAGGAAGAGTCGGTCGCCGTCGCGGAGGTGCACGTAGAGGAAGTGCCCGTCGAGGTACTTGAGGAGGTCGACGAGCCGGCGTTTGAGCCCGAAGGCGCAGCGGAGCCGGCGGCGGTGGCTGAGAAAGAGGTGGCTGCCGAGGCGGCGACGCCGGCCGGGCGTGTCGCCGAAATCGAGATGCGCATCGCGGCCGAGGGCAGACACCCGGATCTGCTCGTCGATCTGGCGGAAGCCTTACTCGAGACGGGAGGGCGCGCGAAGTCGCTTTCCTTGCTGGAAGAGGCCGTTGAGATCCACGAGGTCCACGGTCGCTTTCGGGATGCCGGGCGTGTACTCGATGAGCTCATTCGTCTCGATGTCAACGATGTGAAGTCGTATCAAAAACGCATCGCGGTGGCCTTCAGGGCCGACGATCAGCACGGGCTGGTCGACGCCTATCTCGGGTTGGCGGATTGTCTGGATCGGACCGACGCGACGAACAAAGCCAGGGCGATCTACAGTCGAGTGCTGGAGCTGGATCCGCAGAACCAGCGGGCGGCTGCCGCCCTTGAGATGTTCGGCGAGGATGAGCCGGAGCCGCCGACGGCTCCGACGGGTCAGCCGGCGGCGGAGCCCGCATCTGAGGACTTCATTGACTTGGGCGCTCTGGTAGCTGAGGAGCTGGACGAGAAGAGCACGAGGTTCATAGTACCGACGTCGGATCCGCAAAGTGAAGCGGATGTCAACTTCGGTGAGATGCTGGATCAGTTCAAGTCGAAGATAGCGGAAGCGATCGAGAAAGAGGATGCTTCGAGCCATTACGACCTGGGCTGTGCGTTCAAAGACATGGGTCTCCTCGATGAAGCTATCGCCGAGTTCCAGATCGCGGCGCGATCCACCGACTTCCGCCTGCGGGCCATCGAGATGTTGGGCACATGCTTTATGGAGAAAGAGGACTACCGAATTGGGCTCAAGGTACTGAGTCGAGCGCTACAGGTTCCGGGCTATACCGATGAGGAGCTGATCGGGATACTGTACTTCATAGGCCGAGCCTATGAGGCTCTCGGAGAGAGGAAGACAGCGCTGGAGTGGTATGAGCGGGTACTGGGTTGTGATCTCCACTTCAGGGATGCATCGGAGCGCGTCTCGGCGATGCGCCAATGAGCTCGCCCCTTTGACAAATCTCCACCAATCTCGCTAACGTGTCCGCCTGGACTGTCATCTGGGCGGACTTATCGTTTTAGACAAGCGGTCTATGCTACGCACGGCTCTACCAGAACTCGCTCGCATCCAGGAACCGATCCACGGTCAACTTCGACAGCTGGAGCGGGTCCTACGTGATATGGTAGTGGATGAGTTCGAGCTCATCGACGAGGTCAATGACTACCTGCTGTTGAAGCGCGGGAAGCTGTTCCGCCCCACGCTGCTGCTGCTGTCGAATCAGATTGGAGACAGGTCCCACCGTGACGCCATCCTCCTGGCTGCCGTCGTGGAGGCTGTCCATCTCGCCACGCTCGTTCACGACGATGCTGTAGATCATTCCGTGCTGCGTCGAGGGATGCCGACCGTCAATTCGATCTGGGGGCATCAGGTGTCCATCATCATGGGCGACTATCTTTATTCCCGGTCGGTCATGGAGCTGGCGCGTCTTCAGCGTGTCGACCTGATCCGCGTGCTTGCAGAAGCGGCAAATGCAATGACGATCGGGGAGATGAGGCAGCTGGCCATGCATGACTCATTGGCGTTCACCGAAGAGGATTACTACAAGTTGATCAGCGCGAAGACCGCCGCGCTGATGTCGGCCGCCTGCGAGCTCGGTGCCATGGTAGGGGAGCCCAGCTACCGTGAGCGGCTTCGAGACTTCGGTTATTCGCTGGGTATGGCGTTTCAGGTCGTCGACGACATCTTGGACTACACGGGCACGGCGGGCTCGACGGGGAAACCGTCGGGCCACGACCTGCGAGAGCACAAAGTCACGCTGCCGCTAATCGCAGCTCTACCCGGCTTCGAGCCGGATCAACGGTTGGCCGTCAATGCGCTCTTCGCGGATCCCGAACCCGACGACGAGCTGATTCTTCGCGTGGTCGAAGCGACGGAGGCAGGCGGTGGTATCGAGTACGCCCGAGCCAAGGCGCGGGCGTTTGCGGAAGAGGCGATGTCGGCCCTGGAGGGACTTCCGAACTGTCCCGCCAGCCTGGCGCTGGCCGACGCAGTGAACTACACGATCGAGCGACAAAAGTGACACGAAGTGATGGTTTGCTGGTTCGGCCGGTAACCCGCTCCCCATGGCGCGTGGTCACCGTACTCGTGCTGGGCTTCCTGCTCGGCGCGATCCTCACGAAGCTCTCGCTGTGGTTCCTGCCCGAGGGACCGTTCCGGGAGTTCTTCACGACGACGATCTCAGCGAGCGTGGGACCGCTCAGCTTGGATCTTCTCGTGATCGCGTTTACGCTGGGACCCGTTGCGCTGAATTTGAATTTATTCAGCGTGGCAGGCGTCGTGGTGGTGGCCTACGTGTCCCGGATGATGCTCTGATCCTGGCGGGATTGAGCGAGATCAAGATCGGGGAACGAAGAACTCCCGCCGGTAATCCTTGATGTCGGCCTGGTCCCTCAGATCCGCGAGCCACTCGTCCACAGCCGTATCTCGTCTCTGCACGACCAGCTGCGCGCGCATCTCCTCCTTGCCCAGCTCAAAGACCTGACGATTGGCCTCCACCCGCTGTGTGACTTCTACCAGGTAGAACCTGCCGTCCGACTGCACGGGACCGACGACCTCATTGGGCGCGGCGGCGAAGGACGAGCCGATGACCTCGTTCGCCTGGCCGAGGCCCGGTACGAAGTCGAGGCGGGAGAACAAGTTCGTCGTCTGGACGGTCAAACCCTGGTCGCTGGCCACTTCATCGAGCGACTTGCCCCGAGCGATTTCGTCGGCGATCTGCTGGGCCTGCCAGCCAGCGGTCTCCCGCTTCTTCTCCAACAGCACTCTGCGCCGGATCGAGGGCTCGGCTTCGTCGTAGCTCAAGTACAATTCGGGCGAACGCTCGATGAGCTCGAAGACGGTAAATCCTTCGGCGGTCTCATAGATGGGGCTGACGTCGCCGATCGCCGTGGAGTCGTGGAAAGCCCAGTCGTGAACCGGTCCGAACTGTCCAAGGCCGGGTACGAAGTTGCTGCCCTCCGCCAGCGAGACCTGGACACCCGTCAAGTCAAGCGAGTCACTGGCCACATCGAGGCCTGCATTGAGAGCGATTCTCTCGAGCCTGTCGACGGTGGCGAGCAGTCGGTCCTCGCTCTCACTTCGCAGCCCGATCTCGATGAGGATGTGAAGCGCGCGCACGCGATCGTCTTCCTTTTCCAGGACCTTGATGATGTGGTATCCGAAGGGGGTGAGTACCGGCTCGGACACCGCGCCCGGCTCGAGAGCAAAAGCGGCCTCCTCGAAAGCCGGCGTCATCTCGCCGCGCCCGAACCATCCGAGGTCTCCGCCCAGCGGGGCCGAGCCACGGTCCGCGCTGTTCTGACGCGCGATCTCCTCGAAATCGGCGCCCGCCAGTACCTCTGTGTGCAACTCGCTAGCGCGCTCGAACGCAGCGGCCGTATCCGCGGCCGCGGGCGAGCGAGAGATCTCTACGAGCGAGACCATTGCCGTCGCAGGCTGCTGGAAGTCGTCACGATTCGCATCGTAATACTCCTGCAGCTCGGCGTCGGTGATGGATACTTCCGAATCTTCGATTCGAGTTTCCGGGTCAATGCCGATGTAGCGGACGGCGACTTGCTCGGAGCGATCGCGGTAGATGCTCCACAGTTCGGAGTCGGAGACATAGATACCGCTGGCGACTTCCTCGTACAGCCGCGCGCGAGGCAGCACGTCACGATAGTAGAGCTCGATCTGCTGAAGCAGGATGGGGTCGACCGCCGGCCCGGAGAAGAAGGCTCGATACTTATCGTAATCGAACTCCCCGCCCGTCTGAAAAAGTTCGTTCTGCTGCAGCCATGGTGGCGGCATGCTCTCGAACGCCATGCGTATCTCCTGGTCCGAGATCTTGATGCCTTGGCGTTTGATCTCCTGGTCCATCAAGATCTGACTGACGAGCTGGTTCCACGTCTGATCCTCGATGAAGTCGATCTCAAGATCGTTGAGCGGAGCGCCCTTCTGCGCGCGGGCCTGGTCCGTCAGGCTACGGAAGTTGGCCGTCCAAACCTGATAGCTGATCGGCTGGCCGTTCACGCGGCCAATCTCTCCCACGGCCTGGGGCGAGCTGCCGCCCGAGATGTCCATGCCCCATTGGAAGACCATGAGACCGACAAACGCCACGGCCACCACCAGCATGATGATCTTCGTGTTCCGACGCATTGAGCGAAGCATATGGCCAGTCCTTCTCCTTCTGCTTTCCGGCGATTTGCGGTCTGGAAATGTGGACTGAATCTACTCGGGAGGGCCGAAAAAGCTACTGTCGGCGGGCCGAAGGCCGGGGACGGCAACGTGGGGAGACACCGTCGCGTTGTGCCCAAGCGGCGTTGACACTAAGGCGTTGGGCGAGATATATTTGCAAGTCTTCCGGCCCCTCCCCTTGGTCGAGCGTAGCATCCTTCCGCGTTGGGAGTTGACGGCATGTCTCCGGACCAAGACGTCCAGAAGGAAATCGAACAACTCGAGCAGCGTTTCGCGGAGAATGCCCAAGGCCTGGTCTTCGCGCATCTGGCCGACGCCTACCGTCGGGCCGGTGAGTTCGCGAAGGCGGAGGGTCTGTTGCTACACGGGTTGAAGACCCACGCCACCTACACCAGCGCTTACAACGTCTTGGGCCGGGTCTACCTCGATAGCGAACGCCTGGCCGATGCCCACCAGCAGTTTTCGAAAGTGCTCGAGCTCGACCCCCAGAACCTCATCGCATTGCGTGCTCTAGGCGATCTCGCGGCTCGCGGTGGAAGGGTAGAGGACGCGCGGTCCTGGTATGAGCGCATGCTGCACATCGACCCGCGCAGTGACGAAGCGCGGGAAGGTCTTAGCAAGCTAGAAACTCAGGGTGAGCCCGAGGAGCCTGTGGCCGCCGAAGCCTCGGCTATAGCCGAGTCGCCGGACGCGGATGCGCCGGCGGAGGCGTCGGCACTCGAGACCCTGGATGCAGAGGTGAGCGGAGAGGCGGCACTGGCCGCCGAGCCGCCGTCGGAAGCCGGCGTAGCTGCCGGTGAGGGACAGGAGACCTGGGACATCGAGGCGCTGTTGGCGGACGACACGAGTAGCTCTGCCGAATCAGGCGTCGAGGCAGTCGAGGGTCTGATCGACAGCGAAGTGGGATTGACCGATCTGCAGGGGCGTTCGAGTGAGATGGAACCGGAGTTGGGCGAGCCAGCCATCGACGCGGGCGCTGTTGCAGACGAAGCGCCGCCGCCGCCGCCGACCGAAGCCACCAGCGATCTGGAGTCCGCCTTCGCGACCGATTCGTTCAGCCTCGATGATCTTGATCTCGGCATCATTGACGACTGGACGCCGGGGATGGCGCGGTCGGCAGACGAGGTGAGCTCCGAGCGCACTGGGTCTATCGCCAATTAGCGGAAGTCCGTCCACACGACGAACGACTTCGGTCGAGAATAGGCGAACTGGAGCAGCAGTTGACAGAAGCGCGCTCGACCGCGGAGGCCGACGAGGAGGAACTCGCTGAGCTACTGGAGCTCACGCAGCCGTCCGCCGCCGAGACGTGGGCCGAGGAAATGAGCGAGGTCGCGGAGGTCGAAGAGCCGGCCGCGGCGGCGCTGCCGGAGGGCGATTTCGAGTTTGCCGACGAGGCTCCGATCGCGGGCATCGAGCAACTCGATCCATTCGCATCGTCGTTCGATGTGATGGCGCTCGACAAGCCGTCGCCGCAGCCTGTAGCCCGGGCGGCCATCGAGATCGAGGCGGAGGCTGTCGAGGAAGACGTGGCGGTCGAAGTCGCGCCCGAGGCTGAAATAGTGCCGGTGGCCGAGCTCGAAGCCGAGCCCGAGGCTGAAGCGGTGCCAGTAACCGAGCTCGAGTTTGAGGCCGCGGTCGACAGAGGGCCCGAGGCGGTACTGGCCGAGGCCGAAACCATCGAGGTCGAGATCAGCGAGGAAGAGCCGGCGGAGCTGCTGACCGCGGAGACCGAAGCCGTAGAGCCAGAGCCGGCGGCGTTCGAAGGGCTGGCAACCGACGAGGTGGAGGTGTCAGAAGCCGAAATCGCTGCGGTAGCAGAGTTCATGGCGCCCGAGGTCTCGGTGCCGGATTCCGAGCCTGAATTCGAGCCGGAACTCGATGTCGCTTTGGAACCCGAGTCCGCCTACGAACCCGACTTCTCGGCTGAGCGCGCGGTGGAGGCAGACGCCGAAGTCTTCGGGGAGGCCGAAGTCGTCGGGGAGGCCGAAGTCGTCG
>JBDHAI010000119.1:0-7553 GCA_039588155.1 Gemmatimonadota bacterium
GTAAGCGCCGCTCAGGGCCGAGCCTTGGCCCGAGCCGCCGATGTTGAAGTCCTTCGTTTCACCGTCTTCCCCGACGTTCCCGAAGAGAAGAAGCTCGGCGACGTCGGGTGTGACATTGAAGTTCCCGTTGCCCACGGCGCTCAGGCCAAAGGCGAACCTCCAGATCTGAACGCCTAACGCCTGCGCACTAGCTTCAGCGTCGAGCGTGAAGCTCCGACTCGGGTCATCGCGGCGAATGTTCTCGAGTAGCTCCGACTTCGTCGCGGCATCGATATATTCGCCGTAGAGGTTGGCGATCTGGCCGTAACTCAGCGAGTTGTTGCTCAGACTCGCGCTCACACCCGCGACGCCGATCGACCAGTTGGGCCGGTCGGGAAGCCCCAGGTTGGCGGGATTCCAGAAAGAAGACTCCCAACCGCGCGCCCGCGCCGAATAAGATCCGGCGAAGCCGAAGCTCCGAGCGTTGGGGGTCGCCAGCTGTGCGCCAAGGTCACTCGCTGAGCAGGCGAACAGCGCGAGAACGATAGAAGCGATCTGGGTCTTGGTCATCGTGCCTCTCCCGTTAGTCGCCTACTCGGATGTTCGAGATCACACTGAACTCGGCGTGCCATGTCTGGCCGGGGGTGAACCGACTCAGATTCATGCGTCCCGACGGGCCCGTTCGCGTGCCCCAGCCCTCCAGGCGGTAGCCCACGTAGATAGCCGAAAAACTCGCGATCAGCTCGATCTCCGCCGGAGTTAGAGATCCGGTCTGGACCGGGCCCGGCACGAAATCGAGCTGGCCCAGCCGCACCTCCCGAGTCGGGTCGCCCGTGAACAGGTCGCCCGCGGATCCGGCGATGCAGACCTCCAACACACCGGCGATCTCTGTGCTGTGCATCAGCTCGAGCTCGTACTCACCGCTCTGGACCCGGTCCGCCAGCTGCTCCCGTACCTCGTCGTCGATGTCGACGCCGAAGCTCTCTGTCAGGGTGTCACCCGCGACCTCCGCAATCACGGCGGCGACGTAGATCTGGTCGAGTGCCACTGCTACCTGGGCCCTGAGCGCGTTGTCGATTTGCACGGTCTGACCGTCGCTAGGAGAGTGGACATAGATCTTCGCACGGAAACCTTCGGAGATGCTCGCGTTCGAGAGGTTGACCTCGACTCGCCTGCTCGTGCCCGCTGGAAGGGTCTCTGCAGCCCCGTCTATGAAGATGCTGTCCAGTAACGCTCCGGTGCCGATATCGGTCACCGCGATCGCCACATAACCACCCGCACCCGGACGCAACGGATCAAAGTTGAGCCCGTTGAACACCGTCATGCTCAAACGCGCCGAGAGAACCTCCAGCGCGGCGACCTCCGCGGGAAAGGGCACGTCGAGCGAGTCGACGTAATCGAACGCGGGCACAAGCACCGTTTGACCTTCGAGAATCAGACAGTCGGGGCACATCCCGCCTAGACTGTACTCGACGCTGTCCGCCTGTGCGTCGACGGTGAAGGCCAACTCGCCTCCCACTACCGCCGTGTCCACCACGTCAGGCAGGAAGTCAGCAATCGAGATCGTGTCGGAACTGAAAGGAATAGCGACGCCGACGTCCCAACTCGGTGCTTTGGGTAGGTCACACGATACCAGCGCGAAGAGGCTCGCAACCGCAGCAATACACAGCGGGTCGCGTCGCCGCGCCCTGGCCAGTCCAAGGATGGCAGCTAGCACGGATTTGTCCTCCATCACTCCTGGGGAGAGGGCGACGAGCCGTAGCTCAGGGCGGGGTGTGCAGATGGGCATGGCGCTGGCGCGCCGGCCACGAGTCACCGAACGGGGGGCGGGGAGCCCCCGCCGTGGTAAGCCTACCCCCCAAGGGCTCTGAATGTTTCGACGTTTTGGGGCGTCCTCCCAAGGATGGGCCGATCGGTCTATATTGCGAGTCTAAATTGCAGAGCTCAAGCACAACCAGGGTTGGGAAAGGCTGGCGAATTGAGACCGTCGCAGATCCGAAATTTCTGTATAATTGCTCACATAGACCACGGAAAATCGACGCTGGCGGATCGGCTATTGGAGCTAACCGGCACAGTCGACCCGCGGCGGATGAAGGATCAAGTTCTCGACTCCATGGACTTGGAGCGGGAGCGGGGGATAACGATCAAAGCTCATGCGATACGATTGCGCTACCGAGCCGTCGACGGCCAGGACTATGAGTTGAATCTGATCGACACCCCGGGTCACGTGGACTTTACCTATGAGGTGAGCCGCAGCTTGGCTGCCTGCGAAGGGGCGCTTCTGGTGGTCGATGCGAGTCAGGGTATCGAGGCGCAGACCCTCTCGAACCTATTCCTGGCTCTGGAGGCTGGACTCACCGTGATCCCGCTGATCAACAAGATCGATTTGCCCGCGGCTGAGCCAGAGCGCCGCAGGGCCGAGCTCGCGGAGCTGCTGGGTTGCGACGATGAGGATGTTCTGCTGGTCAGCGCCAAGGAGGGGACGGGAGTCGCAGCGGTTCTCGAGGCAGTGGTCGAGCGCGTTCCTGCGCCGGGCGGTGATCCTGAGGCGCCGCTGCGGGCTTTGATCTTCGACTCTCAGCACGACAACTACCAGGGTGCAGTGCCGTTGGTACGGGTGTTCGACGGGCGGTTGACTCCCGGCATGAACATCACGTTCGGGTCGAACGGGTCGCAATACGAGGCGCGTGAAGTGGGCTACCTGCGGCTTGGCGCGGTCTCGACTGACGAGCTGAGTGCCGGTGAGGTGGGTTACGTGACTGCGCAAATCAAGTCGATCAAGGACACCAAAGTCGGCGACACGGTGCTGGATGCCGACCGACGCGCCGAAGAACTTCTTCCGGGCTATCGGGAAGTGAAGCCCATGGTGTTTGCGGGTCTCTACCCGGGCGACTCTGACGACTACGAGCGTCTGAGGGGTGCGCTCGAGAAGCTCAAGCTGAACGATGCGTCGATTCAGTACGAATTCGAGACCAGCGACGCACTCGGGTTTGGATTCCGCTGCGGGTTCTTGGGTCTTCTCCACATGGAGATCGTGCGGGAACGACTAGAACGGGAGTTCGACCTCGACCTGGTCTCGACGGTACCGAACGTCGAGTATCGGGTCCATCTGAAGAACGGCTCTACCCTGAGGGTGGAGAATCCGTCGCACCTGCCGTCGCCGGGTGATTTCGATCGAGTCGAGGAACCCTATGTGAGGGTGCGCATCCTCTGTCCGGCCGTCTATATCGGCGGCATCCAGAAGCTATGTCATGAGCGGCGCGGCGAGTATGGTCACATGCACTACATCGATGGCGAGCGAGTGGAGGTCGTGTACGATCTGCCGTTGGCCGAAATGGTGCTTGACTTCTACGAGAAACTGAAGTCAATGACGCGAGGAACGGGTGGACTCGACTACGATGTCGTCGGTTATCGGGCTAGCGAGCTCGCGCGCCTCGACCTGCTTCTCAACGGCGAGCCGGTGGACGCGCTGAGCATGATCGTTCACAGCGACAAGGCCTACCATTACGGGCGCGCGCTCGTGGAAAAGCTCCGTGAGTTGATCCCGAGGCAGCTGTATCCCGTCGCTATTCAGGCGGCGATCGGTAACCGGGTGATCGCGCGCGAGACCGTTCGGCCTCTGCGCAAGGACGTGACCGCCAAGTGCTACGGCGGAGATGTCACGCGTAAGCGCAAGCTGCTCGAAAAACAGAAGGAAGGGAAGAGACGGATGAAGCGGGTAGGCCAGATCGAAGTTCCTCGCGAAGCGTTTCTCGCCATACTGGATGTAAGTTGAGCGAATCGCGTGCGGGACGAGTCTATGTTCGTGCGCCGGATCGAATGGCCGATGTGGTTTTGGCCATCCCGGCGCTCCGGAGCCTGGGCGATAGATATAACGACGTCGGCGTCGACGTTTGGTGCCACTACCTTTGGGTGCCGATCCTCGAGATGGCCAACTTGCCGCTGGCGGTCATCCCGTTCAGAAGAACACAGGCGTTTTGGAAGGCCGCGACCTGGATTCGCGGACCGCGCTACGTAGCCGCTTATCTGCTCACGCCGGCACTGGCGCCGGCTTTAGAGACCTGGCTGGCCGGGGTCCCCAGCAGACGGGGGGTGCCCAGCGCGACGAAGCGCTGGCTGTTGACCGAGTGGGCGGCGGATCAAGAGCTTTCCGGCGAACACCGGGTGAACGCGCTCATCGCCCTCGCTGACCCCGAGTGGGCGGGCGGTCGTCCGCCGCCGCCACGCGTAACCGTGCCCGACCGTGCGGGCGAGCAGTTTCGCCAGCTTCTGGGTCGGCGGATCGAGCGTCCGCTCGTCGGTCTCGTACCCGGCTGCAGGTCGTCGTCACGGCGTTGGCCGGAGGGCAGATTCACCGCCCTTGCGGGAATGCTGGCGGCGGAGGGGGCGACCATTGTCGTCTTCGGCAACTCGGAGCACGAGGTGCTGGCTGCGCGTGTCGCGGCCGGAGCCGGCCCGTCGGGTATCGATCTGGGCGGACGCACGAGTATGGCCGTGTTTGCCGCTGGGCTGAGGGACTGCGACATCGTCGTCGCGAGCGACAACGGGGGAATGCACCTGGCGGCGGCGGTCGCAACACCGGTCGTAGGTGTTCTCGGTCCGCGCGCCCCGCAACATTCGGGGCCGCTGGGCGGAAGCGCACGCGCGCTCTGGGCTTCGTACCTACCCTGTGCGCCGTGCCGGAAAGACGGTTGTCCGCGCCGCGGACCCGGTACTTTTCTGCCGGAGGCGAGGAACGAGTGTCTGCAGCTGGTCACGGTCGAGGCGGTAGCCCGGGCGGTCGGCGAGCAGCTACGCGAAGTGGGAGCAACGAGCAATGTCTAAGGAAGCGAGCAGTACTTGGGTCGTGGGAGTCGACATCGGCGGTAGTAACCTCAATGTCGGGGCCGTCCCGCTCGACGGCGGTCCACCCGCCGCCTTTCGAACGGAGCCGACCGAGGTGCAACGCGGTGCGAAGTTTGTAGTTGATCGAGTCGTCAAGATGATCAAGGATACCATCCGCGATGTGATGAACGAAAGCGGCTGTGGGGTGGAAGCGTTCGCCGGCGTCGGCATCGGCTCGCCGGGACCGCTCGACCGAAGGACCGGTACGGTCATCAGCACGCCGAACTTGGGTTGGCGGAATTTCCCGCTCCGCGATCTGATCGAAAATGCCGTCGCCCTGCCGGCGACGCTGGACAACGACGCGAACGCGGCGACGTACGGAGAATGGTGGTTGGGCGCCGATCGCAGGGTCAACACGTTGGTCGGCGTGACTTTGGGCACGGGTATCGGCGGAGGAGTGGTGCTGAACGGTGAGCTCTACCACGGCGCTACAGACGCTGCCGCCGAGATCGGCCACATGACCATCGACTCCACCGGCCGGAAGTGCAAGTGCGGCAACTACGGGTGCCTCGAGGCCTACGCCTCGGGTCCGGCGATCGCCGCTCGAGCCCTCGAAGGGCTGGATCCGGAATCCGGATCGATTCTGTTGAGATTGGCTGGCGACTCGCAGAACATCACCGCCGAGACGGTGTTCGAAGCCGTGGTTCAGGGCGACGCGTATGCGACAGAGGTCATGCACGACACCGCGAAGTTCCTCGGTGTGGGGCTGGCCAACATCATTAATATCCTCAATCCGGAGCTGTTGGTGATCTTCGGTGGGGTGGCGCGGGCCGGCGATCATCTGTTCGAGCCACTTCGCGCCGAGGTACGCCGGCGAGCGTTTCGTGTGGCAGCACAGGCATGCCAAATCATGCCCTCGCAACTAAGCGGCAAAGCCGGCGTCATCGGTGCCGTGGCGTGCTTCAAGAAAGAAAAGTACGGCGCGGTGTGAAGATCGCGTGAGCGGGTAGACACATGGACAGTACCCGCCCACTCGTCTCTGAGGCACTCGCTTCCCGAACGCCAGGAGGTTAGCTTGCAAATCAGTACCTTCCTCTATCCGCTCGCTGCGTCAGATCCACGCGCAAGCAGGTCGGAGTGCCTCATGGCGCTTCGCCGGCAGAGCCTCGTACCGTAGCCTGGGAGGGCCGCGGCCGTTGCGCCTGCTCGGAGTTGTCGGGACGATGGTATGGGACACGATCTGGCGGGACTCGCACGTCGGGTCTCCAATGCAAGAGTGGGGGGGTATCAGCTACGCTCTGGCGGCCGCCGATGCCGGCATGCCGAGTGACTTCAAGGTGAGACCGATCTTGAAGCTCGGTCGCGATATGGCGGAAGGCGGGTTCCGGTTCCTCAAAGATCTCACAGTGCTCGAGAGTAGCGAAGCCATCGCCATCGCCGATGCGCCCAATCCCCGCGTCGAGCTCAGGTACGTGGGCAGCGAGCGGCGTTGCGAGCGACTGCAAGGTGGCGTGCCGCCGTGGACCTGGTCGGAGCTCGAGCCACGTATCGAGGGTTGCGACGCCTTATACGTAAACTTCATAACCGGCAGCGAACTCGATTTGGCGAACTCACAACGGCTTCGACGCGAGTTCGATGGTCCGATCTACGCTGACATTCACTCGCTATTGCTGGCGTCCGGACCGGGCGGTGAGCGTCAGCCGCGTCCGCTGGAACGTTGGTCCGATTGGCTGCGCTGCTTCGATGCCGTGCAGCTCAACGCAAGCGAACTCACGTCGCTGAGTGCGCACTGGGGCGATCCTTGGGTGTTTGCCGCACACGTCGTCGGTCCAGCGACGCGCTTACTCTTTGTGACGCTGGGTGCCGGCGGCGCAGCCTACGTCTGCTCGGCCGACGCACTACCGTTTCTGGCCGAGACGCGGGCGCGCTTCGGGGGATCGGGCACCGTGCAAAGCGGCCGGCTCGCGGTCGAACCTGTTGAAGATGGAGATCCGACAGGTTGTGGAGACGTGTGGGGGATGACGGCTTTCGGGGCGCTGGTATCCGGTGCCGAGGTGGAGGAGGCGGTTCGGCTTGCCAACGCAGCGGCGCGTAGCAATGTGTTGCATAGAGGAGCCACCGGTTTGAACCGCTTTCTCAGGGGCGAGATCGAGCATGCCTGAGCGGATTGGAAGGAGCGCGGCGGGTTGACCTTTGTCTTGCCCGTGCCCGAGACACTCGACGAGCGTGGGTTCGAGACGCTCGTGGCCGGTTGGTCCGGTGCCGACGGGAGCAAGTTGCTGCTCGATGCCCGACATGTCCACTTTGTCAGTCCCTACGGCATCCTGGGTCTATTGGCGGCCGGCGCGGCGTGGCAGAACCGTTCGGGAGAGCGCCCCTTGCTGCAACCGCCGGAGAGCAGGGAGGTGGCGAGCTATTTGTCGCGGATCGGTTTCTACCCGCAGGCCCACGAGGTCTTCGACTTTCAGGAGAGGGTTCGAAAGCGAGTCACGGGCGAGTCTGACGCGTTGCTGGAAATCACGCCGATCGAGTCGCACCAGGATGTGCACGACGTGGTCGATCGGGTTCGAGACCGGTCTGCGGCGATACTCGGGAAACGACTTGGCTATCCGCCGCCGGCAGTGCTCCATTTCAGCGTCATTCTTTCCGAGGTTTGCCAAAACATCGTCGAGCATGCTGGGGCCGATGGTTGGGTTTCTGCGCAGACCTATAATTGGAGGCAGCGGTTGGGCCGCCAGGTAGTGGTCATC
>JBDHAI010000120.1:0-7543 GCA_039588155.1 Gemmatimonadota bacterium
CGGTGGGATCAGCGACGTGATCGTCGAGCACCTCGCCGAACGTTTTATTGCGGACGTCCCACATCGTGCGATGGGTGAACGGGAATCGGATCCGGTCCCACCACGAGCTCTGATCGAAGGGCTTCATCGCGTCGTCCATGATGCCCATCAGATAGTCGAAGAAGCCCTGGATTCCCTCTTGCTCGTCCGGGAAGAGCTGACCGAGCTGCGCGACGATCGCCTCCGGGTCGCGCTGTGGCCAGGTGAGGTCGTGGTCGGGGGTGATGATGCGGCAGAGCTCCGGCAGCTCGACGGTCTCGATTCGATCTCCGATGCCCGCCGCCTCTAGAGCCGGCGACAATCCGCCCCGGGCGCTCGATGTCGCATGGAGCGATACATCGAAGACGAACTTGCCGTCGCCCCGCTCGAAGGTCGTGGCGTAACCCCCGGGTTTGGTGTGCTGTTCGACCAGGGTAACGGGCACGCCGCGCCGAGCCAGGTGGGCAGCGGCGGCCAGTCCGCCCAGGCCGCCGCCGATGACCACGACGGGGCCCGTCTCGTCAGCGTCGAGCCGTGCGGCCGTCGCCTCCGCCTCGCGCCAGTCGATGGCCAGCGCTGCCGTGCTCGCCGCGGCCAACTTCAAGAAATCGGCCCGGGAGATTCTCCGCTCGATTTCATTACCCATGGGTGTCCCTCGAGTGACGTCGTGCGACGTTCGGCATGGCGATGTGGATCGCGCGAGCATGACCGGCGAAACCTCAACGCAACCCAGCCGGCCCTCTTTCCGTAGTGTTTCTAGGGATGCTTCCGGCAAGATACAGCGCCGGAAAAGGCGGAGACAGTGGGCAGAACGGCGAACCACTCGAGGAGGAATCGATGGAACTGGGCGGACTTTTTGGCTTGGCGGTCCTGATCGCCGATGTCTGGGCGATCGTGAACATCTTTGGCAGTCACTCTTCCACCGGCGGCAAGGTACTCTGGACTATAATCATTCTCGTCCTACCGGTACTCGGCTTCATCGTCTGGCTCTTCGCAGGCCCCCGATCCGGGAAATAGGCTAGCAACGAGCCGGTACCCACTGGCGAGCCCTGTCGGCGGAAGATCGGCAGGGCTTACCCATCCTGATCAGTAATCAGCCGCCAAGCACTTCCTCGCCGTCCAGCGTCGCCACGATTACGGCACCGCAGGAGTCGCTCAGCACGTTCACCGTTGTGCGGAACATGTCGAGTACGCGGTCCACCGCCAGAATCAGCGCGACCCCCTCCAAGGGCAGGCCCACCGCGGCCAGGATTATCGACATCATCACCAGCCCCGACATCGGCACGCTGGCCGCACCGATGGAGGCCAGCAGGGCGGTGAAGACGATGACGAGCTGCTGATCGAACGACAGGGCGATGCCGTAGACCTGCGCGATGAAGATCACGGCGACGCATTCGTAGAGCGCGGTCCCGTCCATGTTTACCGTGGCGCCGATGGGGAGCACGAAGGACGAGATCTTCTCGCTCACTTTTGAGTTGTCTACCACGGCTTCCATCGTCAGCGGCAGCGTCACGATGGTCGAGCAGGTCGAGAAGGCCGTGACGAGCGGCGGTGGCATTCCGCGGTAGTGACGCCACGGGTTCCGCCGGGTCACGATATACACCAGCAGCGGCAGTGTGATGCTGGCGTGGATGAAGAGCCCGATCAGCACGACGACGAAGTAGAACCCCAGAGTCCGAAAGGCTTCGAAACCTGTCGTCGCGACGATCATCGCGTTGATCCCGAACACACCCAACGGAGCCGTCCAGATGACGATCCGGGTCAGCTTCATCATCGCCTGGAACGAGGCTTGAAAAAAATCGGCGAGCTGGGTCTTGTAAGGCTCTTTGAGCTGAGTGACGCAGTATCCGAACAGGATGCAGAAGAAGATGACGGGAAGCACCTGCCCTTCGGCCAGAGCCTGAAACGGATTCTCCGGTATGATATCGAAAATCAGCTCGGGGATGCTCTGCTGCGCCGCGGGCACCTCCGTGACCTGCTCTTGAAGTGTGATAGTGGAACCGACACCGGGCTTGAAGACGTTGACCAGGAACTGCCCGGTCAGGATGGCAATCAGGCTGCTGACTATGTAATAAGCGAACGTCTTGAGGCCGAGGATCTCGAGGTTGTGCCGTTCGCCCACGCTGATGACAGCCGCTGTGAGAGACGTGATGATCAGCGGCATGATCGCCATGCGCAGGAGCCTGAGAAAGATATCCGACAGCGGCTCGGCCAGCGGCAGGATGGACTCGCCGAACAACCTGCCGGCCAGCATGCCGCCGAACAGGCCGACGAATATCCAGAACGTCAGAGATCGATAGGGGAACCTCATGGACTGACAATCTGGGTCGTGAGAGCCGGAGAGAAAAGCGCTGGGAGTTCTCGATGTCACTAGGCAGGAAGACCAGGGTTTGCGGACTCGTGGGTGTTGCGCCTTCGGCACAAAGAGTGAATCGTTAGACCTCGTCACGTCGTACTATGATGTAGGTGCCCCTCGTGCCTCCAAGCCCCATGGTTTCTCTCGGTCCCACCGGAGGTGGCCATGGCACGCCGAGGCGACGAGCCAGTTCGCGATCCGCACAACGTCAGCCGAAGGGACTTCCTTCGCGTTTCGGCCCTGGCGGTCGGGGGCGCGGCGGTGAGTGGTACAGCCACGGGTAGCGCCGCGTTGAGCGCATGTGCCGGTGAGACCACCGCGCCGCTGGAATCCACGGCCCGAGTAGCCGCCGTCAGGGGCAATGATCTCGCAGCCATGACCCGCGATGCGCTGGAGGGAATAGGCGGCATCAGCCAGATCGTCCACGAAGGCGAGTCGGTCTTCATCAAGCCGAACATGGTGACCCTTCCGTGGGCGCGGCAGAGCAATCGCTTCAGGAACGGTGAGTGCACCAAACCGGATATCGTGATTGCCGTGGCGGAGGAGTGTCTGCGCGCTGGTGCCTCGGAAGTCGTCATCGGCGACGGCTCTCAGATGCCGACGCTGGATTGGAGTTATGCCACGACGCTGGACGGCTCCACTAACCTGGCACAGGCAGCCGCGCGCCTCAGCTCGCAGTATGCGGGAGAAGCGAGGGTGGCATCACTCGAGGCCGACTCCCCCGCTTGGGTCGAGTTCCCGTCGCGGAGCAATCTCGACAGGATAGCCGTCTCCAGTCTGGTGGCCGGGGCCGATCGTGTGATCTCCATCCCTGTAGCCAAGACGCACTCGTGGGCACAGCTCACCCTCTCGCTGAAGAACTTCGTCGGCGTCACGCCTCTATTGCGTTACGGCGTTTGGATGGAGGGTGGCTATTGGGACCGTGGCAGGGTCTTGGATCACAGCAGCACGCGCTCGATCGCACAGATCTATCTCGATGTCGTGGCCGGTGTGAAACCGGATCTGGCGATCATCGATTTCTCGTACGGGGTCGAAGGGGACGGACCCAGCGCCGGCGGAAACGACGGCACCACGGTGAACGTTAGAGATCGGCTCGGCTCGTGGCTCGTACTTGCCAGTACGGATCTCGTCGCCGCCGACGCGACGGCCGCGCGGATTATGAGCCACGACGTGTCGGACATCACGCAGTTGCGTATGGGCAATGAGATGGGTCTAGGCGAGATCCGCGAAGATGCGATAGAGGTAGTAGGTGAGAGGCTCGACGACCTACGCGTCGAATGGAGGCCAGCCGCGCTGAAGAATCGCCTCGCGCACTGCCCATTCCATGCCAAGCGCCTCGCTGCTCGACCCCTGACAGCGGGAGGCCTTTCATGACATATGTGGTTCTAAGTACCACTAGATCCCCACCCGGACCCCGAGGGCTAGCACCCCGATCTTGACGTCGCGAACGATGAATCCCGGGCTCTGGCCTTCGGGAGCGACAGCCCAACGCGTTCGCATAGGCAGCATGTTTGACCGAGTCCCGCTTACCTATCCCGCTTCCGAATGCGCCTTAGGATTCTCGCCGGGATCGTCGCGTTCGCGATCTTCGTCGTTCGCGAGGGGCGCGCCTGTGGGCGGCGCACCGGTGAGTTCACGAAGCGAACTCAGCAAAGGATCATCGTGCTTCTGCTCGGCAGCGTCGGCTGGAGCACCGGCGTGGGGTGACGGCGTGTCCGCCACAACCGGAGCCCGGGCATGCCGGGGTTCTGGCCTGCGCTCGAGGGCGAACTCTGCGATGCGCGACAGGGCCTGCGGAAAAGTGTACCCCGCCTGCTCGGCCGAATCCATGAACGAGACACCTTCGGTCAGGTCGGGGTTAGGGTTCACTTCCAGAACGTACGGTTTGTTGTTCTTGAGTCGAATGTCGAGTCGAGCGTAGTCGAGGCACTCGGTGGCTTCGTACGCCCGTATCGCCACGTCCTCCACCTTGCGTAGCACTCTCTTATCGAGTTGCGCCGGACAAATGGTGTCTACACGGTGGTAGACCTCGGCGAGCGGATTCCATTTCATCGCGTAGCTGATGATGGGCGGATAGCCCGGTGGCAGCTTCGAGAAATCGAATTCGACGGGCGGAAGGACTTCCGGGTCATCGTTGCCCCAGACGGAGACGTGCAGCTCACGTCCTTCGATGAACTCCTCGATTAACACGGCCCCGTATTCATCGTATACATGTCTTACACGCTCGGCGAGGATCTGCGAGTCGGCTGGGTCGCGGATGACCGAGTCTTTGTTCACGCCGGCGCTGGCGTCCGCCCATGCCGGCTTGACGATGACTGGATAGTGAAGCCCCAGTCGCTTTGGGATTTCGGGCTCATAAAGGATCTTGAAGCGTGGTGTCGGCACACGATGATCCTCGAGTACCCGCTTTGTCAGCCCCTTTCTGAGGCACAAACCGAGCGCGAAGGGTGAGGAACCGGTATAGGGTATCTGGTAGAGATCAAATACCGCCGCGACGGCTGTCTCGAGTTCCGCGTCATCGTGAAAGAACTCGACCAGGTTGAAGATGACATCCGGCCGACTGCGCCTGAGCAGCCGTTCCAGATTCTTGAGGTTGTTTTGCAGGTTAACCGACCGCGCCCTATACCCGGCACGTCGAAGCGCTCGCACGATCTCTTCGTACTCTTCCTTGACGGTCGAGACGTGGATCGGGTACTCCGGCTTGAAGTCCAAGTCCGTCGGGTCGACATGTTTGAGTCTTTCGTACACATCTTCCCCGATATGATTGTAAAGCACGACGACCGACGTCTTGCGCTTACGCACCTTTTCCGGTTCGCGTCCTCCTTCGTTGGCGGCCGGTCTGCCGTCTATGCCCACATCGATGTCGTCCAAACATACCCCCTGTTGCCTATGTAATGAGAATAAAAATAATCCAAAACATCGCGATTGCGAGTGCAGCGGCAGTTACTCTTGCTTGAACGGCAGGTTCGAGGAAATGCCGGTTACGGGCTTCACCATCGCGACACGTAACCGCGTGAATCGAGGTAGACGACCGGTCCATGCTACCGACCTCGAGCACGACATCTCCACCCTTCGGCTCCGCGCCCGCCTGCATCCGGGCAGCAAGCCTGCGAGATGGTACTCCCGGACGCTGCTCGTTCCTGAGCTCTTGCAGCACGACCCGAAGAAGCTCGCCGTGGAATTCGTGGACCTGTAGCGCGAAGAAGCCGAGCGAAGAGCCTAGTCGACGAATTCCCAACCGTGTCCGGTTGGACACTACCGCCGCATCCCAGCCGTGTTCACCCGTACACGTTCCGCGCTCAAGTCGACCCTTATCTGATCGATACCGGTCTGTAACTGATTTCCCAGCAGAGAGTTGCAGATAGGTACGTCCGTCGGCCGCTCCTGGCCTCCGACCTGCCCAACACGGGCGCCGGGGGGTGGGGAGGTGACCGCTGGGCCTTTAGACCGGGAGAATAACGATGGACGCGAAGACGATTCGATCGCGACGGACCCACCGGACAACTTGGATACTGACGACGCCCCTAGTGCTTTGGCTGTCTCTGGCCATGCCTGGCGGGATTCAGGCGGATGAATGCCAGCCGGATACGCTCCCCACGCTCGAGGAGATCTTGGAGCGATACATAGAGGCTGTGGGCGGACGCGAGGCGATCGAACTGGCGACGACACGAGTCGTCAGGGGACGGCTGATCGACGACCGACCGTATCGAGGGCCGGTGCAAGTCTTCGCTCTGGAGGCTTATTCAGCGGTCCCGAACCAGTGGCTCTGCGTCGTGCGATACGCCGAGGGCACACATCGTGAGGGGTTCGACGGCGAGAGCGGCTGGCGGCAAACTGCTGAAGGGGTGGCTCGTGATAATGGGCTGGGAGAGGCGAAGCTGGCGTGGCTGCTCAATCCTCAGGGCGCACTGCGCCTTCAGGACTACTTCCCCAATATGGTTCTGAAGGGGAGAGAGGTACTCGATGCACGCGCCGTGTACGACGTGCTGGGCGAACGCTCGGTATCGGCGTATGTGGTGGAGACGGCCCGCGACAGCGACCACTACGATCTCTATTTCGATGCTGAGTCGGGTCTGCTTATCCGGATTGGCTACTACTGGTACTTGAAGGACTATCGGGAAGTCGACGGAGTCAAGCTTCCGACTCGCGTGATCATGAGTCGAAAGGGCGGATCGACGACCTATGTCTTCGATGAGGTCGAGCACAACGTCCCGGTCGAGGTTGCACGATTCGGCGCGCCGATTCGCTAGAAGTGCGCCAAGCAGGATGTCACTTAACGCTTTCGTGGCCTTGGGTGTCTTAGAGTCAACTCGTCGCGACAGATTCGAAACCCACTCAAGGAGCGAGAAAATGTGGAACACGTCACCGACCGTCCTGCTGCTGGCGGCCGTCGCGATATTTGTGGCCGGCTGCGATGTCAGCCAGGACCCGGAAATCCCCAGCAACGTGAACTTCGACGCCGCGGTGGTCGCTGCGGATGGAACCTTAGAAGATCTTCGGATGATGCACGGGCCAGGTCTCGGGCTTCCTGGCGCTGTATTTCCGCCATTGCCTAATGAAACGGACTGCAGCGAATTCGCTGGCCGGCTCGAGTGTCGTCCGTTCGAGAGAGAGGGTCTGACCTACACACGGGCGATCACCTACCTGGATGTGAACGGCGATCCGCTGGTCGACGAGGGCGGCAACCCAGTTACCGAGTTCGACGAGCTTAGGATGGACGGGATCCGCTATCAGATAGCGGTGGAGGGTGAACTGGACCGCGAGCGGTGGAGCGCGAGTATCGACCGTGAGCGTGACCTGACCGTGACCGGACTGCTCGACGATAATACCGCAACCGACGAAGACGCCGGCGACGGTGAGGTCACCTGGAACGGCGAGGGCTCCGGTTTCGTGGAGCGCAGTCGTCACTCGGATAGTGGCGACGTCCGCACCTCTACGATGGAGTCGAGGTCCGAGATCCTCGACGTGGTCATCCCCTACCCACGTACCGAGGAGGGCTGGCCTCTCTCTGGAACCATCACTCGAACCATGACCCTCACTCGAACCTCGGATACCGAGGGGACGGAGACCGTGACGCGAACGGTCACGATCGAGTTCGACGGCACGCAGTTCGTAACGGTGACCGTAGGGGACGACGTGTTCACCCTCGACCTGAGCGAGCGACGCTTT
>JBDHAI010000121.1:0-7541 GCA_039588155.1 Gemmatimonadota bacterium
AGCCTTGGCGGTGGTTCGCTTCACGAACCGGCAGCGTCGCTCCTACGAGAATATCAAGTTCGTGCTCGAGCAGGGGTTGGAGGGCCGGACGATCGAGCCGGTGAACGCCGACCGGCAGTACGCCGAGAGCATCGCCGGGCCGATCAAGGAGGCGCAGGCGCTGGTCGCCGGCCATCGCATGGCGGTGATCTGGCGGCTGCTGGCCTACCTACGTCCGTACAGGAGGCAGGTGGTCATCGGCATGAGCGCGGCGGCGGTGATCACGCTGGTCAGTCTGGTTCCGCCGTACCTGGCCGGTTTCCTGATCGATCAGGTCATCCGACCTGTGCAGGACGGCACGGTGACGGCGTCTGCCGTTGCGACGCTGGCGTGGTTGGCGGTGGCGAGCATGGCGGTCGTCTATCTCGTCCGCCAGGCGGGAGCACTCGTGCGGCTGCGCATGCTGTCGGTGCTGGGCGAATGGGTCGCCCGCGATCTGCGAACGGAGCTGTACGAGCATCTGCAGCGCTTGAGCCTGAGCTTCTATTCGCGCAAGAAGACGGGCAGCCTGATCACGCGTGTGAGCTCCGACACCGACCGGCTCTGGGAGTTCCTCGCCTTCGGGATCGTGGACGTGTCGCTTTCGGCGGTCATGCTCATTGGGCTCGGGGTCGTGTTGATCAGCCTCGACTGGAAGCTGGGATTGGTCATGGTGGTACCGGTCCCGTTCTTCTGCTACGCGATCTACCTGCACGGTGAGCGGATTCAGCAACTGTTCGTGCGTGCCTGGCGCAAGTGGTCGCGTGTCACGGACGTGCTTTCCGATACGATCCCCGGCATGCGGGTCGTAAAGGCGTTCAACCAGGAGAGCCGCGAGGCGGAGCGCTTCAACGAGCGCAACTACGATGTAACGGATGAATACAACCGAATTCACCATCTCTGGACGACCTTCTGGCCGGGGCTGATGCTCGCGGTGCACGGGACGACGGTGGCCGTGTGGGCGTTCGCGTTGCCGCGTCTGCTGGGAAGTGAGACGGCAGCCGCCACGTTGTCAGCGGGTACGTTCGTGTCGTTTCTGTTGTACACGACGATGTTCGTAGCGCCGATCGAGATCATCGGTCAGATGGCGAGGATCATGAACAGGGCGACGAGCTCGGCGCACAGAGTGTTCGAGGTTCTGGACACGGAGCCTGACATCGTCGATGTAGCTGAACCCGTGCAGCTCGAGCCGGTGCGCGGCGAGGTGATGTTCGAGAACGTCACGTTCGGGTACGACGGTGTGCGACAGGTGGTGCGCGGAATGAGCTTCGAGGTCGAGGCCGGCGAGATGGTCGGGTTGGTGGGCCCGTCGGGCGGCGGCAAGACGACGGTGATCAACTTGATTGCTCGATTCTACGACGCGACGGGCGGTGTGGTCCGAATCGACGGCGTGGACATCAAGCAGCTCGACACGGGTCACTACCGGCAGCAGGTCGGGATCGTCTTGCAGGATCCCTACCTGTTCCACGGGACCGTGCTGGAGAACATCCGCTACGGTACACCGGCGGCGTCGCTCGACGACGTCATCGAGGCTACGCGGGCGGCGAATGCGCACGACTTCATCTGCGAGCTGCCGCACGGGTACGAGACCATCGTGGGCGAACGCGGGCAGACGATGTCGGGTGGAGAGCGCCAGCGCGTATCCATCGCGCGCGCCATCCTGCACGACCCGCGGATCCTGATATTGGATGAGGCGACCAGCGCCGTGGACACTGAGACCGAGCGACATATCCAGGAAGCATTGGACCGGCTGGTCGCTGGCCGGACGGTGTTCGCCATCGCGCACCGTCTCTCGACCCTGCGCAAAGCCTCGCGGCTCTTCGTGATCGAGGACGGGAAGCTCGCGGAGATGGGGACGCATCGCGAGCTGTTGGCGAAGACGGACGGCAAGTACCGGAAACTTTACGAACTTCAACGGGAACTGGCGTGATCGGGCGCCGGCCGTCGGTCGCGGTCGGCGGCCGGCGACTGGGAGGTTGCTATGAGACAGGGACGCCGTGCAGAGGCCTCGAAGCAATCGGCGGGGCGAGCGCTGCGGGTGTGGGATGAAGCTCGCGCGGCCGCTCGTCAGGACGTCAGGCTCGAGCGGAGAATCGATGGGCAGCTGTGGGCGATTAGCGGCAAAGACGAGCGCGCGGTTTGGGTTCGCCGCCTTTTTCCGTGGTCGCGGCCGGTGCAATACGTGTCCTTGCGTGATGACGACGAGAACGAGGTGGCACTGATCCGGGACTTTGGCGAACTGGATCGGCAGTCGCGGTGCGTTTTGGAAGAGGCGTTGGCGGAAGCGGGATTCGTGCTTCGTATCGCTCGCATCCTGGAGATCGATGAGGAGGTCGAGATTCGAAACTGGAGAGTGGAGACGCCATACGGCGCCAGGACGTTTCAGACTCGACTCGACGACTGGCCCCGGGAAGTGCCGGGCGGCGGCGTGTTGATTCGCGACGTGGCCGGCGACCTGTATCTCGTGGCCGATCCGGACGGTCTGGACAAGAAGAGTCGTGATCTGTTGTGGGCGTTTGTCGACTAGTGCCCACGCTTCGAATAAGTCTGTGTCGTCGCGGGTAGTTCTATCGGAAGGGCGTTGGGCTTAAGAAAAGGCGATTTCTTCGCGGCCCGGGCTCGTGCTCTCTGAGCCGTTTACCGGTATCGATCCTGTCAACGCTGACGTGCTCAGAGGGGCTCCACTCGAGCTCCGGGCTCGCGGAGCGACCCAAATCTTGTGACTGGGGCCGGAGCCCGGGGCGGTGGCTGTGGAAGTCCGCAGGCGTTATTTATTTGTGACCTATGAGCCACCAGAATATCAGACCCGCGGCGGTCTCCGGGCGTTTCTACCCGTCGGACGAGCGCGACCTTGTCGAAATGGTGGAGGCTTTTCTGGCGGACGCGGAAGCCGAACCCAGAAGGGCGCGGGCGGTTGTGGCACCACATGCCGGCCTGATTTACTCGGGCCGCTGCGCGGCACGCGTCTTCGGGTCCGTTACGTTTCCACGGATCGTCGTCATTCTCGGGCCGAACCACACGGGTCGGGTCGGCGCTCCCGGCGGCGCCAGCCTGTGGGCCAGCGGAGCCTTCGAGACGCCGCTCGGTCGCGTCAGCGTGGCTGAGGAGTTCGCGGCGGCTCTGGAGAGCCAGAGTCAGCTTGTGTCTCACGACCCGCTGGCGCACCGGCAAGAGCACGCCGTGGAGGTCGAGCTTCCTTTCATCGGCCTGCTCGCCCCCGAGTCGGCCATCGTACCGCTCGTGCTCGCCTGGGATGATTGGGCTCGCTGCGAGCAGTTGGCGACGGCTTTGGCGCAGCTCATATCCGAGTGGCCCGAGGACGTGCTGCTCGTCGCTTCCTCCGACATGACGCACTTCGAGTCGGCTGTTCGCGCAGAAGAGAAGGACAGGTTCGCGCTGGCCGCCATCGAGCGACTGGACGGGGCGGAACTGATCCGCGCTTGCCGTCGGGAACACATCACGATGTGTGGTCGGGCCCCGACCGCGGTGGTGGTCGAGGCGGCGCGGCAGCTAGGGGCAACGCGTGCCGATGTCGTCGACTATCGGCACAGCGGCTGGGTGACGGGCGACGATTCCAGCGTAGTCGCGTACGCTGGCGTCGTGATCACGTGACTCAGGACGACGGTGCGGTCTCCAAGGCGGCAGGGCAAAGCCATGAGTCATCAGCTCAGAGCGAAGCAGGTCTGTTTCGGGATCCCAATCTTCATGTAATCTTCGGCATCACGCTGATGGCGGTGCTGGGTGTATCGAGCATCACGCCCGCCTTCCCGCAGATTGCCGAAGCATTGCAACTGACGCCCAACCGAGTCGGCTTGTTAGTCGCGATTTTCACTCTTCCTGGGGCTACGCTGACACCGGTGCTGGGCGTGCTGGGCGATCGATTCGGTCGCAAGCGCATCCTGGTGCCGTCCCTGGTTCTCTTCGCGGTGGCGGGTACGGCGTGCGGTTTCGCGCGTGATTTTCAGGTGCTATTGGGGTTGCGTCTGTTGCAGGGACTGGGCGCGGCGTCGCTGGGAGCGCTCAACGTAACGATCGTCGGCGATCTGTATTCGGGGTGGCGTCGGGCCACGGTGATGGGTTACAACGCCAGCGTCTTGAGTGTCGGCACGGCGCTCTATCCCGCCATCGGGGGATTTCTTGCGCTCTTGGGGTGGTTCTACCCTTTCTTCCTGCCGATTCTGGCGGTTCCCGTTGCCCTGCTGGTCCTTTGGCGGCTGAAGAACCCTGAGCCATCCAGCGATCAGCGGCTCGGCGACTACTTGCGTAATACGCTCATCAGTATCCGAAACCCTCAGGCGCTGGGGCTGTTTCTGGCCAGTTTGGTGACGTTTGTCATACTGTACGGGGCCTATCTGACGTACCTGCCCTTCTTGATGCGGCGGTCCTTCGATGCGTCACCGCTACTGATCGGTTTGCTCTTCTCAGTCACGTCGGTCGCGACGGCCGTGACTTCGTTCAGGCTGGGCCGGTTGGCGCGCAGGTTCTCGTCGCGCAAGCTCGTCTACGTGGGCTTCATGCTCTACGCGCTGACGATGGTGGCGCTGCCTCTGGCACCCAGTCTGAAACTGCTGCTCGTACCGGCTGTGGTCTTCGGCGTCGCGAACGGTATCAGCATCCCCAGCATTCTCACCATGCTGACCGGTTTGGCACCGGCGGAGTACCGCGCCGCTTTCATGTCCGTCAATGCTATGGTACTGCGGATGGGGCAGACGTTGGGGCCGCTCGTGGCCGGCGCCATGCTGCAGATTCGTGGTCTACCAGGAGCGTATTTCGGCAGCGCGGTACTCGCCATCGCAGCGCTCGGTGTCATCGGTGTCGTGGTGAAGGAGGCGTAGTTAGAGAATGCCTATCAACGGGCCTGCCAATAGAGATCGCGGTCTTCCGTGAGATCGACGAGGCTGAGAGCTGGCTCACCGATTCAGGAGAGGAAGATGCATAGACGACAGATCGGCTCGTGGGCGCCTTTCGCGCCGATCGTTGTGGCGATGATCGCAGTACCGCTGATTGCGTCGGACGGGCTCAGCCCGGAGTTCGATCGTCTCTTCGAGGATCGCACGATGCGCGTCGACTACTATCACACCGGCGACGCAACCGCTGAGGTGCTGAGTCTCGAGCGAGTGGTGTCGGACGGGGCGTGGGCCGGGAGTCGGGTGCGCCTGATCGATGAAACCAACTTCGGCAAGTACATCTGCGAGGTTCTCGATGTCGAGACGGGCGACGTCGTCTACTCGCGTGGCTTCGCTTCGCTGTACGGTGAATGGGAAACGACCGGAGAAGCGCGGGAAGTCCATCGAACGTTCCACGAGTCGGTACGTTTCCCGTGGCCCAAGATGCCCGTGCACGTCGTGATCAAGAAACGAGACGATCTGACGACATTCCACGAGATTGGGAGGTTCACGATCGACCCGGCCGCGCGCTCGGTGAATCCCGCGGAGCTTCCTGCTATGGGTGCGGTCTGGACGGTGTTCGAGAGCGGCCCGCCAAGCGGGAAGGTCGACATCGTCCTGCTGGGTGAGGGCTACACCGAGGAAGAGCTGCCGAAGTTCCATGCCGATGCGCAGCGATTGGTCGACGAGTTGTTCGCTACCGAACCTTTCAAGAGCCGCAAGTCCGCTTTCAATGTGCGGGCGATCGATCTGTCAGCCGCCGAATCGGGGGTGAGTCGCCCGCACGCGTCGAAGTATCGGCGTAATCCGGCGGGCGCGCAGTACAGCATCTTCGATTCCGAGCGCTATTTGCTCACGTACGACAATCGTTCGCTGCGTGACATACTGTCGGCGGCGCCATACGAGTTCATGGGGATCCTCGTCAACGAAAAGCAGTATGGCGGCGGCGGGATCTACAACTTCCAGATGGCGACTGCGGTCGACTCCGACTTCTCAGATTATGTATTCGTGCACGAGTTCGGTCACCACTTCGCGGGCCTGGCCGACGAATACTACACGTCGGATGTGGCCTATGAGACGGGCGGGATGGAGCACCCGGAGCCCTGGGAGGCCAACGTCACCGCTCTGCATGATCCGAGTAACCTCAAGTGGAAAGACCTCGTCGAGCCGGGCACGCCGCTGCCGACGCCCTGGGGCAAGCAGCAGTTTGAGGAGCACTCTCGTGAAATCAGGGAACGGCGCCACGAGCTCATCGAGCGCCAGGCGCCGGAAGAGGCGTTCGACGCGCTCTTTCACGAGCAACGCGAGATCGAATCCGCGCTGCTCTCCACGATGGAGTATTCCGGTAGGGTCGGGGCTTTCGAGGGCGCGTCGTACGAAGCGACAGGACTCTACAGGTCCGAGATCGACTGCATCATGTTTACGCGCGATCGAGTCGGCTTCTGTCGCGTCTGCAGCAGGGCGATCGAGCACGTCATCGATCTCTATATCGGCAACTAACAGAGAATAGCGTTGAGCTCGGCTGAGGCGGCGCAGACAGGCAGGTCGCTGGGCTTGTGGAGGAGCACGGCCCTGGTCATCGGTAACATGATCGGGTCGGGGATCTTCCTGCTGCCCGCCTCCCTGGCCGTCTTCGGCGGCATCAGCCTCTTCGGCTGGTTGTTCACGACTGCGGGTGCGATGCTCCTGGCGCTGGTGTTCGCGCGCCTGGCCAGAACGGTACCGCGGGCGGGCGGACTCTACGCCTACACCCGCGTTGGCTTCGGTGAGTTCCCGGGCTTCCTGGTAGCGTGGGGTTACTGGATCTCGATCTGGTGTGGAAACGCGGCCATCGCGACGGCGTTCGCCGGTTACATGGCGGTGTTCGTGCCGCCGCTCGGCGAGAACTCGCTGCTGGCCGGACTCACGGCCGCTGGCGCAATTTGGCTGCTCAGCTGGGTTAACGCGCTAGGCGTACGAAACGCCGGGATCGTGCAGCTGGTAACGACGGTGTTGAAGCTGCTGCCGCTGATCGCCATAAGTACGCTCGGGCTTCTCTTTTTCAATCTGGACAACTTCACACCCTTCAATCTGAGCGGTGTGCCCGCCCTTCCCGCGATCACCGCGACGGCGGCACTCACGCTGTGGGCGTTTCTGGGGTTGGAGTCGGCGACGATCCCGGCGGACGACGTGGTGGACCCGACGCGGACGATCCCGCGGGCGACGATGCTCGGGACGCTGTCCGCTGCGGTGGTCTATATCCTGGGCACAGTGGCGGTCATGGGTGCGGTCTCGCCGGCCGCCCTGGCGCGATCGACGGCTCCCTACGCCGATGCGGCCAGCGCGATGTGGGGAGGGTGGGCCTCGTACGCGGTGGCGGCCGGCGCCGCGATATCTTGCTTTGGCGCACTCAACGGCTGGATACTGCTCCAGGGCCAGATTCCCCTGGCGGTGGCGCGGGATGGTCTTTTTCCAGGGGTGTTCGCACGGCTGTCAAAGCGGGGCACGCCCGCCCTGGGTATCGTGATCTCGAGCGTGCTGGCGACGATACTGATCTCGATGAACTACACCCGAGGGTTAGTGGAGCAGTTCACCTTCATTCTTCTGCTGGCGACTCTGACCAGCCTGGTGCCCTACGTGTTCTGTTCCGCTGCGGCT
>JBDHAI010000122.1:0-11656 GCA_039588155.1 Gemmatimonadota bacterium
TGTATCCCGTATGCATCTGTAGCACCGGGGTGACGTACTCCAGGAATTCCTTGAGGCTGCGAAAGGCGGGCGGGGGTATGGTGTCGAAGATGTAGCAGTCGGGATCGTAGATCTCGCCGAGTGCACCGAGGTCGTAGTTGTTCCAGGCCGCCACGTGCGCCTCGTGGGTCTCGAGCAAACGTCGGGTCTCCAAGCCATCGCTCATTGGGATCCACCTGTTGTCTGGCCGCTTTCAAGCTAATCGAGAAGTAGTTAGCATATTGGAACTTCACGAGGCAGCGATCAACCCCGGAGGAACTCGATGCTCAAGCCCGGCGATAAGGCCCCCGAATTCCAGCTACAGTCGGACGCGGGCGAATCCGTCGTCTTATCCTACCTTCGCGGGCAGAAGGTGATTCTCTACTTCTACCCCAAAGACGATACCCCGGGTTGCACGACGGAGGCTTGCGAGTTCCGCGACAGGCTCCCCGACATCGAGAGCCATGGTGCGGTGGTGCTGGGCGTCAGCCCGGACGGCGTCGAGTCGCACCAGAAGTTCAAGGCGAAATACGAACTCCCCTTCGCTCTCTTGTCCGACCTGGATCATGCCGTCGCCGAAGCGTACGGCGCCTGGGGCGAGAAGAAGATGTACGGGCGAACTTACGAGGGCGTGCTGCGGACCACCTTTCTGATCGATGAGGAGGGCGTGATCGAAAAGGTGTTCGCGAAGGTTAGACCGAAGGGGCACGGAGATCAGACGCTCAGCGCGCTGGCGGGAAGTGTCTAAGGACTGAATTCCTCGAGTACGTCTCGCACCGTCTGCGCGTCAGCCGCGGAATATCCGTAGAGCGTCACCTCTTCGATCTGCGTCTCGGTCTCCGCTAGGTACGCACGGATGGTCGCCAGCATGATCCGAGTCGCCTCGTCGAGTGCGAACCCGGCTACGCCCGAGGCGAGGATGGGAAACGCGATCGATCGTATGCCGTTTTCCTCGGCTAGCTTCAGCGAGTGACGCGTCGCACCCTCGATCGACGCGCGACTTGCTGGCTCGTCTCCCATCGCCGCCGCGTGAATCACATGGCGAGCCCGCAGGTCGCCGCCGCCGGTGATCGCGGCTTGCCCGACTCGAATCGGGCCATGTGCGTCGCATTCCTCTTGAATGGTGGGCCCGCCTCTTCGCGCGATGGCACCTGCCACACCGGCGCCGAGTATCAAGTCGTTGTTGGCCGCATTCACTATGGCATCGCCGTCGAACTCCGTGATGTCACCCTGGACTGCACGGATCGTCGGCTGGGCTGGCATGCGGGGCTCTTTGCTTCTAGGTCGATGGTGCGGCCGGCTGCGGCCGGCTTGGACATTGCTATATTACGGTTGTTCTGAACAAAGAGGCCAGTCAAGAGGGCCTCGCCGAGGTTCGATGTGCTGGAGGCTATTCAAATGTTGACGTTTACAGATAAAGCCAGGGAGCGTGTGCTGGAGTTCATGGGCGAAGAGGAAGCGCCGGTCGCCTTGCGGATCAGCGTTCAGCCCAGCAGCCCCCTGGCGCCCGAGTACGAACTGACTCTTGTAGATGTGTCGGACGAGCAGACCGGCGACACGGTAATCGAGGCCGACGGCTTCAAGGTCTATGTCGACGAAGTGAGCGTTGAGAAGTTGGACGGCGCCACCGTCGACTGGATCGAAGAAATGCGGGGTGGCGGCTTCCAGGTGAAAAACCCGAACGTCAAGCCTGTCGGGTCGGAGACCCCCAACGGAGAGCTGGCGCAGAGGGTCGCCTCCGTGATCGAGAACCGGATCAACCCGGCAGTCGCCATGCACGGTGGTCGCGTGACGCTCGTCGATGTGCGCGACAACTCGGTCTATGTACAGTTGGGTGGCGGTTGCCAGGGTTGCGGGATGGCCAACGTCACCCTGAAACAGGGCATTGAGCGGATGCTCAAAGAGTCCTTCCCGGAGATTACAGACGTCGTCGACGTCACCGACCACGCCCGCGGGGCCAGCCCCTACTATCAAGCCCCGCGCTAGGTGCAGGACACCCGAGCCCGGACGGAGGCGGTACGATGACCTGGCGATCGTGCCGCCGCTCAGCATCTGGCGGGTGGTGTCAGGAAACGCAAAACGGCACACTCTTACACGGAGATTCTGGCGCGCTGGGCGCCGTGGCGCGATAATAGACGTCTGTAGTAGCTGATACCTCGTGCAAACTTGCCGTCCAGACACCGGGTTTGCCCGCCCGATTTTGGACGCGCCTGCCAAGAGGAGTCCCAACCATGCGCATCTCCGATATCCTTCGCGAGAAAGGAAGCCACGTCGTCACCATCCCGCCTCAGGCCACGGTCTGGGACGCCATCAAGCTTCTAAACAAGCACAATATTGGGGGTCTGGTCGTGACCAGTCAGGAAGGCCAGGTCGTGGGCATCATTACGGAACGGGACATTCTTCGCGAAGCGGGCGAACGCAGTGAGCGGATCAAGGAAACGCTTGTCGGCGATGTGATGACGAAAGACATCATCATCGGTGTACCCGAGGACCAGCTCGCTTATGTCATGGTAGTGATGACGAGAAACCGGATCCGCCACTTACCGGTGATAGAGGAGGAGAAGTTGGCAGGCATCATCTCGATCGGTGATGTCGTTAACGCCCACATGTCAGAGACGGAATTCGAGAATCGCCTGCTAAAGGACTACATCCACCGGTGACTCAACCGCCTTACTCGTCGGGCTGCTGAGCCGACTTCCAGATAACCATCTGTCGCTGCCCGTCCGGGCTCTCCTCGACACGGAGGGTCAGCGAGTGGCCGTCCTCGATCTTGAGGTCCTCACGGACCTCCTGAGGTATGGTCAGCCTGCCGCCGCTACCGACCGTCACATCGGCGTAATAGAGCGAACGATAGATACCGGCCATGTCCTCCCTCCTTGGAAATCAAGCGCCCGTACAGCCTTAGGTCGCCCGGGCGCCCGGCAGTCTCCCAGAATCTCTCGCTGAGCGGGTCTTTCAGTTGGGGGCATTAACATGTGAAGGCCACGGCCGATCGGCAAGCTGCCTAGCCGGCGAGCAAGCGGAGCGCGTATTCGGGCGATTCGCCCGCCTCGTCGTGCTTGAGGTAAGCGAACACGTCGTGCCCCTGCTCGATCTGGCCTCTCATCCAGCCGTGCCAGTCCGCGAGCTCCTCGTCCGTATACTCGTCCTTACGTAGGCGAGCGTACACGAAGCCTCCAGTCGCGACTCTCGGGGTATCGAGCTTGTCGCCCTGGGAGACACAAAGCGCGGCACCGGCCTCGGAGAGCAGCCGGAACACCTCGTCGTCGAACCAGGTCTCATGGCGGAACTCGAAGGCGTAGCGGAGACGGGGGTCGAGGGTGTCGAGAAAGTTGGCCAGGCGCTCGAGATCGAGCTTGAAGTTCGGTGGCAGCTGGAAAAGGATGGGCCCCAGTTTGTCCTGCAATAAGCGGCACCGTTCGACGAAATCGCGGGTCAGTTCCTCGACGTCCTGCAGGCGGCCCCTATGCGTGATCCCCTGGTTCGCCTTCACCGCGAATGTGAAACCGTCCGGGGTCCCGTCGTACCAGCCCTCCAGCAGGCTCGCCCGCGGGAAGCGATAGAACGTGTTGTTGATCTCGACGGTCGAGAACTTGGCGGCGTAATACTCGAGGAAGGCTTTCTGCGGCAGCTTTACAGGGTAAAACGAGCCTTTCCACTCCGGATAGGAGTAGCCCGACGTTCCTGCGAAGATCTTGCCCTCTTTCATGGACAGGCAAGCTATTCGCCGCTTTGTGGCTGCACAACTCTGACTGCGCCGCTGGCCGGTCGAAGTCTTGCGGCCTATTAATTCAGCCTCTCGTTAGCTGACGGAGGTGACGATGGCGGAAGATCATGCCAACAAGCCGGTGCACCAGATGCGACGGCATGACAAAGCCCAGGAGGACGATTGGATTCGGGAGTTCCTGCGAGCGGGCGCTTGGGGGTCGCTGGCCACGGTCGCCGAGGGGCAGCCGTTCATCAACACGAACCTGTACGTCTACGACTCGGACCGGCACGCCGTCTATCTACACACGGCGCGCTTAGGCCGAACGCGCTCGAACGTCGAGCACGGCGGTCCAGTCTGCTTCAGCGTCAGCGAGATGGGAAGGGTTCTGCCTGACGAGATCGCTCTGGAGTTCAGTGTCGAGTACGCCGGCGTCACCGTGTTCGGGCCAGGTATCGTCGTAGAGGACGACGATGAGAAGCGCCGCGCCCTGCAGTTGCTGTTGGACAAGTACGCGCCACACCTCGAGCCTGACCGTGATTACCGGCCGGCGAATCAGGAGGAGCTCGATCGCACCTCGGTTATTCGCATTGATATCGAGAGCTGGAGTGGCAAGAAGAACGAGAAGGAGTCAGGTTTCCCTGGCGCCTTCTGGTATGAAGAGTACCGACGACCTTCACCGTTTTCCTCGGGGGAGCCGGCCTAGGCCGCCGGGGCTATTCTACCCGAGGATGGCACTTGAAGTTGGCTCAGGGGGTGCATCGTGAAATCGAAGCGTTCGCTGCTGCTGGTTGTCGCGTTGTTGTCCGTCGTTCTCATCTTGGCGGTTCTCAGAGGCGGCGGCCCGGGACCCATCGATTACTCCGGGCCGGTTGCCAATTGGCTCGATTACGGCAATTCCCGGGGCGGTGATCGTTTCTCGCCACTGACGCAAATCACGCCGGATAACGTCCGACACTTGGAAATCGCCTGGGTTTATCACACGGGGGATGTGTCCGACGGCCGCGGGGATGTTGAATCCACAACGGCGTTCGAAGCGACACCCATCCTGGTCGATGGCACGCTCTTCTTCTGCACACCGTTCAATCGCGTCGTCGCGCTCGACCCGGAAACTGGGGCGGAACGCTGGACCTATGACCCCGAGATCGATCTCTCCGGCGGATATGCGAACCAGCTCGTGTGCCGCGGCGTGGTCACCTGGCTCGACTCGGACCGCGATGAGGGTAGCTGCCGGCGGCGCATCTTCACGGTGACAAACGATGCGCGGCTCATCGCACTCGATGCGGGGACCGGGACGCCGTGCGAGGACTTCGGCGAAGCTGGCCAGGTCGATCTCAACCCCGGCGTCGGTGAACAGCTCTGGCTCGGCGAGTACCAGGTGACCTCGCCGCCGGCGGTCGCCGGCGACATCGTGATCGTCGGCTCGGCCGTCGCCGACAACGTCCGGACCGACGCCCCCAGCGGGGTCGTCCGCGCCTACGATGCCCGTTCAGGCGAGCTGGTTTGGGGGTGGGATCTCGCGCCGCCGTTCGACGTACCCAACGCCCAGTTTGCCGCCGAGACCGGCTACATGCTCAGCACACCGAACGTCTGGGCGCCGTTCGCCGTCGACGAGGAGCGCGGCATCGTTTTCGTGCCCACGGGTAACCCCACACCCGACTACTACGGGGGTCACCGGAACGGGATCGACTACTACGGCAGCTCGATCGTCGCCTTGAGAGCATCGACCGGCGAAGTGCTCTGGCACTACCAAACCGTACATCACGACCTCTGGGATTTCGACGTGCCCGCTCAGCCGACACTGGCCACGATCGTTCGAGACGGGGTCGAGATTCCCATCGTCATCCAGGCCACCAAGATGGGACTGCTGTTCATGTTCCATCGCGAGACGGGCGAGCCAATCTTCGAGATCGAGGAGCGCCCGGTCCCGCAGAGCAGCGTACCCGGTGAACAGACCTCGCCGACCCAGCCGTTCCCGGTCAAGCCGCCGCCTCTCGTCCCGCACGAGCTTGCGCCGGAGGACGCCTGGGGCCTCACTCCCTTCGACAAGAAGGGGTGCAAGGAGAAGCTCGAGTCGCTCTACTTCGAGGGCATCTACACGCCGCCGCGCCTGGGGCAGGGTACTCTCATGTACCCGGGCAACGCCGGCGGCTCCAACTGGGGCGGCGTAGCCGTCGATCCCGATCGTCAGCTGCTGATCGCGAACGTTATGGACATGGCCTGGGTCGTATCGCTGCTGCCGAGCGAGGAGTTCGAGGAAGCTCGCCGAGCCAACCCGGGCGTCGAGATCTCGCCGCAGCGAGGCACGCCGTACGCCATGCGTCGCGAGATGCTGATGTCAGATTGGGATCTACCCTGTAACCCGCCGCCCTGGGGTACGCTATCGGCCGTCGAATTGGGAACCGGGGACATCCGCTGGCAGGTGAAGCTGGGCACGATCCGCGATGTCGCTCCGGTTCCAATACCTTGGAAGCTGGGCGTTCCCAACCTTGGCGGGCCACTGGTGACCGCGAGTGGATTGATCTTCATCGGCGCGACCATGGACGACTACATCCGCGCCTTCGACATCGAAACGGGGAAGGAGCTGTGGAAGGGTCGGCTACCGGCTGGCGGCCAGGCGACGCCGATGACGTATCGTCTCAGCGAAACCGGGAAACAGTACGTCGTCATCGCTGCGGGCGGCCACGGCCGTGCAGGCACGACCCTCGGCGACGCGATCGTCGTGTTCGCACTACCCGGAGAAGAGTAGACGTTGGTTGGGGGAAGAGGCCGGCGGACCGCTCGCTCCGGCCTCCCCGGCGCTCAACGCCGTTGAGCGCCGGGTCGCTAAAACCAGCTCCGCTCGACGGTCCGCCGACCCGTCCTTCTCCGCCTCACCCACGGTCTAGGCGGAGCGACTTCATCAGCCGCTGGGTGGTGGCGGCGGCGGGAACAAACCCAGCTGGGTCAGCATTGCCACGTTGTCCCACTCTACCCAGAGCTCGGCGATGCGCCCGGCCTCGATGCGGAAGATGGCCAGAAACGTACTCTCGAACGTCTTCCCCGTGGCCGGGAATTCACCCATGGGGCCGGTATGCGTGCCGGAGTACGTGGCCAATCCCGCCACTTCATCGCCTTCGGCTATGAGCTTCTTGATCGTGACGCGTTGGTCCGGGACGCTGACCAGGAAAGACTCCTGGAGCTGAACAAACTCTTCTCGAGAGGTCACCTGCGGTCCGGCGGTGGCCTCACTATGGCGAGTAAAATCTTCGGTTACGATATCATCCAGCGCGTCCCAATTCGCTGAATTGACGGCTTCGGTGAATCGCTGCACCAGATCTTTATTGGCCTCGAGCTGAGCAGAGGGCGACGGCGCACATCCCGCCGCTATAGCGAGGAGGCATGAGAGAGTAAGTGTCCTCGGTTGCATGATTCCCTCCAGAAGACGGTATGTGGACAAGCCGCTGGGTTACACCAAGGAGCGGCCGCTCGCCGCTACCGAGACAGCGGTATGATCTGCGGGGCACCCTCGTCTCCTCCGGGTCCGGGGTGCGCGCTCACCACAACCGACCACTCGTAGACCCGCTCGATCGTCTCCTTCGTGAGCACTTGCGCGGCTGGGCCTTCGGCGGCGGGAATGCCGCGGTCCAGGAGGAGTAGCCGTTTGGCATAGCGTGCGGCGAGGTTCAGGTGGTGAGTGACGAGGACGACCGTGACGCCGTCTTCGTCGGCGAGTTCAGCCAGCAGCTCGAAGATCTGCATCTCGTGCCGGATGTCGAGGGAGACGGTGGGCTCATCGAGTACGAGAGTGGTATCGCAGCGCTGAAGGGCCTCTTCTATTGCCTCACGATCCTCTGGCCCCGGCCGCCCGAGCAGTCCGAGGTGCGGGTAGCGACCCATGCCCACCATCTCGCGAACGGTGATGGGGAAGACGGACTCTTCGCCTTGCGGGACCACGCCGATCCGCTGCGCCAGCGCTCTCCGGCTCCACTCTTCGACCCGCCGGCCCGAGTAGCCCACGCTGCCACTCGTTGGATGCAAAGTGCCGAGCAATAGTTTCAACAGAGTCGACTTGCCGGACCCGTTCGGTCCAATGACGGCATACAGGTCGCTCGCATTCACTTCCAGGCTGACCCCGTCCAGCGCCGAGCGCTCGGCGCCTTCGTAGCGGAAGCGAAGGTCGCGGACCTCGAAGACCGGCCCCGCCCTCACAGCGCCCTCCGAGTCAGCAAGACGACGAAGAGCGGAACGCCGACGAGGGCAGTGATCACTCCAAGTGGCAGTTCCGCCGGTGCGGCGACGGTGCGGGCCGCCGTATCGGCCGCCAGTAGGAAACCAGCGCCCAGAAGTACCGATGCGGGCAGCAACAGCCGGTGATCGCTCCCCCACATGAGTCGGATGGCGTGAGGGACGATGAGCCCGACGAACCCGATGATCCCGCTGATGGCCACCGTGGCCGCTACCAACAACGACGCGACCAGGTAGGCAGCCAGCTTCACTCGCTCGACGCGGGTGCCCAGATACAGAGCGGTCTCTTCGCCGACGGCCAACAAGTTGAGCGGTCGCGCCATCAGCAGGAGAACTATGATTCCCGGCACCAAGTACGCGGACAGGACGAACACTGAGGTCCAGCTCGCCGCAGCCAGGCTCCCCATCATCCAGAACACCGCGGACCGAAAGGTCTCGCCCGACGCGAACGTGAGCAGCAACTGGATGACCGCGTTGAAGAACGCCGCCACCACCAAGCCGGCGAGGATGAGGACACGCGTATCGAGTCCGCGGGCCGCGTGCGTGGCGATACGCAGCACCAGTCCGATGGCGAGTAAAGCGCCGAGCAGTGCGGCGAGCGGGATCGACCAGGGTGCTTGCAGGCCCCAACCCAAGACCACGGCGGCTACCGCTCCCACCGCCGCGCCGCCAGACACGCCGAGCACCCAGGGCTCTGCGAGCGGATTCCGCAGCAGAGCCTGAAACACGGCACCGGCGAGCCCCAACGCACCGCCGACGAGCAGCGCCACGATGGCTCGAGGAAGCCGCAGGTCGAGGACGATGGTACGCGTGGTCTCATCGCCACCGCCCGTCAGCGCGTCGAACACGCTCGCCAACGGAACGTGCGCGGCACCGATAGTGATGCTCAGCAACAGGACAGCGGCGGCCAGGATCGCCAGTAGCGACAGTCGCAGCGGATTTCGTGCCATCACCGAAGCGGCTGGGCGGTGAAGGCTGCCGGATGCAGAAGGCTCGCGAGCTTCTGCGCGGCCTCGGCCACACGCGGACCGGGCCGGTTGTACAAGTTTGCGTCCA
The DNA here is from genome assembly GCA_039588155.1 of Gemmatimonadota bacterium. Taxonomy (GTDB): domain Bacteria; phylum Gemmatimonadota; class Gemmatimonadetes; order Palauibacterales; family KS3-K002; genus JBDHGH01. Next base: position 9,008 of record JBDHAI010000122.1, read on the forward strand.
CCTGCACGACACGGCCCTCTCGCACCGCTTGAAGCTCGCGCCAGCCGACGCTCGAGACGAATCGCTCGAGATCGATGGGTGTGCTTTCGGTTTGTGAGACCAGGATGATTCCGGGCTGTCGGCTTACGACCTCTTCCATGCTTACTTGTGGCCAAAGGCCTGGTGCATCCGCGAAGACGTTGCGGCCGCCGGCCAGCTCGATCAGCTCGTCGATGAAAGTGCCGGACCCCGATGTCGTGGGCGGGTCGTACCAGATGACGTAGAAAACAGATATCCGTTCGCGCCCGGAAACCGCGGCTCGCACCGAACGGAGTCCAGAGTCGATGGCTTTCACCAAAGAGTCTGCCGCACCCTGGAGTCCGAGGATGCGTCCTAGTTCGAGCGTCGTTTCGCGCAGGTCGGCGAGCGTCTGGACCTGCGGCGAATAGATGCGGACTCCGAATTCTTCGAGGCGTCCGATCACGGAGCGCGAGGCGTTGTCCGGCCAGGCGACGACGAGATCAGGTTTGAGCACGGTGAGCTGCTCGAGGCTGGGCGTCAGTCCCTCGCCGACCGAAGGCAAGTGCGCCAGCGCCGGCTGAACGTCGAACGCGGTCCGCGCGACGAGGCGATCGGCGGCACCGAAGGCCACAATCGTTTCGGTGGCCGATGGGATGAGCGAGATGATCCTCTGGGGTGGACGCTGTGCTGTCTCGCGCTGGGCGGCTCCGTCTCCACCTCCGGAGCAGGCAACGGCGCCAAGGGTGAGACTCAGGAGGATCCGGGCGGTGCGGTTCACGGTGTCTCGACGTCCGTGAACGCGATGTCGATGGGGCAGACGCCGACCCCGATCGTTTCGGTGGCTTCTGAGCTGACGCGGTAGGCCACGCTGGGTGCGATGCAGTCACCCGGCACCAGTGTGTACAAGCGCACGTCGGAGTCGAAGCCCAGGCCGCTGGATATGGCGTTCCCCTCAACGATCAACGGATCGGACGGCGGACGTATGAAGGTGTCTACAGCCGCATTCCAGATTGCGATGCCGTAGCCGAAGGAGCTGACGTAAGCGATCCCGGTCGCGCCGAACGCGATGTCGCCGGGGAACTCGCCGAAGCCCGGATGGTGCTCCAGTTCTTGAAGCGTGTTCGGGTCGATGACCGACAGGCTTCCATCGCCCTCCCCGAAGGTCCCGGCGTTCACCACGTAGAGGAGGCCGTCGGGTCCGAAGGCGGCGGCTGAGGGGTTGAAGCCGGTGAGGATGATCGTCGAGATCACCTCATTGGTCGAAGGGTCGATCACCGAGACGCCGCCCGCTTTGGCGGGCCTGAACGTTTGATCGAGCTCAGCGTTCAGCACGAACACGCGGTCGGCTGTGGCGATGACGGCCTGGGGGAAGCCGCCCACCGCGATCTCGCTCCCGGCGGTCGCCCGCAGGATGTTGACTGGGCTGACGGTATTCAGGTTGGGGTTTGCGACGTAGACGAGCGAGTCGCTAAGGAAGTCGACTCCGGTCGCACCGGAGTTCTCGGGGAGCGCCACAGTCCGGACCTCCTCGGTCAGCAGATCGACGATCGCGGCCGAGCTCAAGAACCCCAGCGGGACCACCGCGACGTTGTTTCGAACCGCCAGGCTTACAGGCGAGCCGGCCGGCGCGACCCCGATGGAACGCTTCACTTGTGGGCTGTCGATCGGGAACACGCTGAGCGACAGATCTATGCTGTTGACGACGACCGCGGTCTCGACCCCGGTCGGAATGTTAGGTGTCGTCGGATCGTCATCGCACGCGGCCAGTGCGAGGACGGCGGCTGCGAGGAGCGCCGTGGCCCTGTGGGGGAGGTGCTTGTGCAAGTGAGCTTCCCTCTCTCTGGTTATCGTGCCCCCGGGCGCGCTGCGATCTCAAAGCGAATGAGCCGTCCCGCTTCGGGGTAGCCGAAGATCAACGAGGCCTGATTGTTGAATAGGCGATCCACGGCCAGCGTGGGAACGATCTCCCAAATTCCCGCGTCGAAGCTGCGACGCAAACGCAGATCGAGTGTCCAGTACGACGGCAACTGGTTCAGCGGTGCGGGCACGGGGTTTCGAGCACCGATGAAGCGGGCGTCGACGTCGAACTCCCAGCGCTGAGGGCGCCAGCTCGCTCCTAGGCTACCGCTGTGCCGGGGTCGGTACACCACCTGTACGGTATCGTCGCTGGGTCGATCGTACGTGGCTCGCATGTAACTGTACGTCGCTCGCAGGTCGAGCCTTTGCCCCGAGAACTCGAGTGCGCCCTCGACATCCAGGCCGCGCCGCTTCACATCGAAATTCCGTGGACTCCAGACGAAACGGAAATCGGGGGCCCAAATGATCATGTCCTTGACGTCGGCCACATAGCCGTCGACCCCAATTCGTCCCACAGCGAAGCCGATCGATCCGTCGATCGATATGCCGGCACTCAGGTCACTGGGCACCCGCTCGGCGCGCAGGTTCGGGTTCGGCTGCACAGCGACACCTTCCTTGAAAAACTGATCGCCGAACGTGGGAGGGCTGTAGCTACTGGCGTGCCGCAGGTGAAGGTCCGTCAGCTCTGTCCCGATGGTCACGGTGACTTCGTGCGTCCCGTACCAGATGTCGCCGAGATCATCGCGATCTAGCCTGAACGCCGCGATCAGGCGCGGGTTGAACTGGGTATTA
>JBDHAI010000123.1:0-7517 GCA_039588155.1 Gemmatimonadota bacterium
GCCCTGGACCACCGACTCGACGTCCTGGAGAAGCTGATCGACGATGTGCTCTGGTTCGACCGGGTCGGCGACGTGGCAGTCGTCGAGAAGGTCCGGATCTACGGGCCGCCGCTGGCCAACGAGCCGAACCCGCCGCCCAGCGGCGCGGGCAACCCGTTCAAGTTCTACACGTACGTATTCACGCCGCGTGAGGACTTCGGCGGCCGGAAGCTACCGCTCCTGGTGCTTCCCCACGGCGGCGTGCACGCCGACTTCACGACGTACCACAGCCGTATCGTCCGGGAGCTGATCGCCCAGGGGTACATCGTGGTTGCACCGGAGTACCGCGGCTCGACGGGCTACGGCCGGGGCATCTATCGGGCCATCGACTACGGTGGCCGCGAGGTCGGCGACTGTCTGGCGGCCCGCGACTGGGTCGTCGCCAACCACCCACGCGTCGACGAGGACCGGGTCGGGCTAATCGGTTGGAGCCATGGCGGCCTCATAACGCTGCACAGCCTGTTCGACCACCCGGACAAGTACGTCGTCGGGTTCGCCGGCGTTCCTGTTTCCGACCTGGTGCAGCGGATGGGCTACCTCGGCCCGGCCTACCAGGCCTACTACGAGGCGGAGTACCACATCGACGCGACGCCGGGCGAGAACCTCGAGGAGTACAAGCGCCGTTCACCGGTCTGGAACGTCGAGAAGCTCACGCGCCCGGTGCGGATCCATGGCAACGTGTCCGACGATGACGTCAACGTGATCGAGGTCGAGCACCTGATCCAGGCGCTCACGGCGGCCGGCAAGGACTTCGAGTACGAGATCTACGATCTGCCGGGCGGCCACAGCTTCGACCGGCTCGACGTGCCCGAGGCCTGGGAGGTCCGCCGGGTCATCTACGATTTCCTGGCCCGCTACTTGGACCCGCCGCAGCCGAACATAGAATTGGGGTTGCGGGCGACCGGTCGGGCGTCGCCCTGAGCGCGGGCCTGTTGCGGCGCGCGACGCGGTCGAAGCCTACTCCTCCGTGAGGACTCGAACGGGGTCGACCTTCGTCGCGCGCTGTGCCGGCCAATAACAGGCCGCCAGGGCGACGACCAGCAGAAGTACTGAGACCAGGCCGAAGGTGGCGGGGTCGGTGGGCGACACACCGAATAGCAGGCCTTCCAGCCAGCGGGTGAGATACAGCGCTCCGCCGAGCCCGACGCCGAGCCCCAGCGCCGCCTGCCCCATCCCGCGGCCGACGACCGTGCGGCGAACCGACGACGCCTGCGCTCCCAGCGCCATGCGTATGCCGATGTCGCGCGCCTGCCTGCTGACCGAATACGAGAGAACGCCGTAGATCCCCACGGCCGCCAGCACTACGCCGACCGCTGCGAAGATGCCGACGAGCGTCGCCCAGTATCGCGGCCGGCCCACCGATGCCGCGAGCCTTTCTCGCATCGTCTGCGCGTCCGATAGCGGCACATCGGGATCCACGGAATTGAGCCGGCTCCGTACCTGCGCCGCCGGCACCGAGGCCCCCGCGCTGCGGATCATCAGATTCACCGAGCGGAACGGACTCTGTGTATAAGACTCGTAGATCGCACTCTCATCAACGCCGGCCAGGCCCTGATACTTCACGTCGCTCACCACGCCGACGACGGTCACCGGGTTGGTCGTGTTACCGCCCTCGTACAGCTGCCTGCCCAGCACCTCGTCGCCGGGGTAGAAGCGGGCCGCCCAACGGCTGCTCACCGCCACGACTCGCGGAGTATCGAACGTGTCGGTGATGTCGGGCAGCCTTCCCTTGAGCAGGCGAACGCCCAGGGCGTCGAAGAAGCCCGGGGACACGATCACCCAAGGCACCGCGGGCTGGCTGCTGCCCGGCGGCACCGGCCTGTCCCGCAGATCGAAGTTGTTGATCATGCCCGGGTTGTTCGGCGGCGCCGCGGAGCTGAGCCCGACGGCCCCCACGCCCGGGATCTCGGCGAGGCCGGGCAGTGCGCGATCCCAAAACTGCACAACGGAGGCAGCGTCCGGATAGCGGCTGAACGCTATCGACGCACGCGCCACGAGCAGGTTCTCGGGATCGAAGCCGGGATCTACCTTCTGCAAGCGCTCAAGGCTGGTGAACAGCAGCACCGCACCGGCGAGCAGCGGTAACGCCAGCGCGAACTCGGCCGTCACCAGCGCACCGCGGAAGGCGTTCGCTCTCTTCCCCTCCGAACCTGTGCGCCCCCCGCTCCGCAGAGCGGCGCCCAGATCGGAGGTGACCCCATGGACCAGCGGAGCGAGTCCCGCAAGCACGGCACTGGCGAGCGTGATCAACGCGGTGAACCCGAGGACCCTGCCGTCGAGCCTCACCTCTTCGATGCGCGGCAGCTGCGGGCCCAGGGCGAGCAGCGCATCGAGAGCGAAGACCGCGAGCAGGGTGCCGACGAGGCCGCCGACTGCAGCGAGCGTCAGGCTCTCGACGAGCAATTGCCGAGTCAGGCGGCCCCGGGTGGCACCCAGCGATGTCCGGAGTGCCACCTCCCGCTCCCGCGTGCTCGCTCGCGCCAGTGACAGGTTCGCCACGTTGGCCAGCGCGATCAAAAGGACGAAGATGACCGCGCCGAAAAGCAGCACGAGCGCGCCACCCACGTTGCCGACCATGACGTCGCGAAGCGGGAACGGAGTCAGCCGCGCCTCTCGATCCTGGAACGACTCCGCCCACAGGGGGAAGATCCGCTCGCTCACCCCGGCCATCTCGCGGGCCGCGTCTTGCTCAGATACCCCGTCCCGCAGACGAGCCACAGCCTGGATGAAGAACGGCCCGCGACGCGGCGGCGGTTGAAGCTGCAGAATCGGCCAGATATCGGCGCGCCAGCCAGCCATCGACACGACACCGCGCGCCAACACACCCACGACGGTGTAGCCCTGACCGTCCAGCACCAGCGTGCGTCCCAACACGTCGGCCTCCAGGCCGAAGTAACGCTCGCGAAACACGTGGCTGATGACGGCCACTCGCTCCGCACCGGGACTATCCTCACCGGCAAGAAAGCCCCGGCCCTCTGCCGGGTGAACGCCCAGCGTGTTGAACCAGTCGGCCGTCACCCGGCCGATTGCGACCCGCTCGGGCTGATCCCCGCCCGTCAGGATCGCCCTACTGCGTGATAGGCCGCTCACGCTCTCGAAGGATCGCGCACCCTCCTCGACCGCCCGGTAGTCGACGACCGACAGCGGCCACTGGTTCGTCGGGCTGTTCTGCTGTTGGATGATCACCAACCGTCCGGGCTCGTGGTAAGGCAGCGGTTTCAGCAGCACACCGTCGACCACGCTGAAGATCGCGGTCGTCGCGCCGATGCCCAGCGCCAGCGTCAGCACCGCCACGAACGTGTAGCCGGGGTTCTTTCGGAATGTCCGCGTCGCGTACCGGAAATCCTGACCGACGTCCACCAGCCAACGCACGCCGCGAGCGTCACGACCCTGCTCTTTGTAGCGCTCGACGCCACCAAATCGCACCAGCGCCTGGCGGCGCGCCTCTTCGCGACTCATCCCATGCCGCGTTAGATCCTCTATCTCCATCTCGACATGGAGACGCATCTCTTGGTCCATCTCGCGCTCGACCCGGGACCGGCTCAGCAAAATGCCGATGCGGCGCCTTAGTCTCTTGATCCAATCCATTTTCTTCCGCCTACTGAGTCGTTTGCAGGATGAGCTGGACCGCTTCCGAGAAGAGCTCCCAGGAGCGTGTCTCTTCCCGCAGAGCCTTCTTACCACCACCCGTCAACCAGTAGAACTTCGCCCGCCGACCCTCAGGAGAGATCCCCCACTCCGACTCGATCAGCCCCCTGTCCTCCAGCCGATAGAGCGCCGGATACAGCGAGCCCTGGTTCACCTCCAGCACGTCCCGCGACATTTGCCGGATCCGCTTCGAGATGCCCCAGCCGTGGAGCTTCCCCAGCGCCAGCGTCTTCAAGATCAGCATGTCGAGCGTGCCCTGAAGCAGATCTGCCTTAGATCGAGCCACGATCGCCCTCCCTGCGGTTCGATGCCTAGATTGTCTACAATACTAGGGCGCTTGTTGTCGAACGTCAAGGTATGAGGAACAGGTTCATAAAGGAGATCTTATTCGGGGCCCGGCCGAGTGGATTCCGTGAATTGAGTCCACGGCTCGTTGCCGTCGTCGTACCAGTAGCCTTCGTGGAGGACTTCGGGCGTCGCGTCGTCGCTGGGACGCAGGCCACAGGAGCGCGCATAGTCGGCCAGAAGCCGTGCGAGGGCCGCGGCGATGGGCTCGCGATTGTACGATACGTAGGTATTGTATCCGGCCAGCTCTCCGGCCGCCGTGGCACCGATGAGCTTTCGGGCCACGACCGTACCATCCGGCAGGCGGCCGTAGATCACCTGCTTGTTTATGTCGAGCGCGTTCACCACGACCGTCGCGGCCAACACCTCATCTTGCCCCTCGAGGCTGAGGCAGGTGTCGAAGTAGCTGCCCATCTTCATGATCTCGAACGGATCCCGCTCGCCGGCGAACTCGATGGACGCGCCGTCGACCTCGACGGTGGCGCGCAGGCCCCTCACCCATTCGTCGACGTTCAGCCCCGCCGTTCCCGCACGACTCAACCATTCTCGGTTCGGCGCGCGGTCCTCCACAGGTCGACCTTTCACCTCATCCCGCAACAGTTCGATGAAGAGGTGCCAGTTCCGACTGTCGGAGCTCAGCAGCTGCAGCGATTCCCTCATGCCAGGTCGCATGGCTTCCGCGGGCACCCTCTCACCCAGCAAGCTCGACAGCAGCCGGCAGTAGACGTCGGTGAGCGTTCGCTCCAAGCTCTGGCTGCGATAGAGAGCCAGGGCCCGCTCGAAGCGATTGCGCGCACGGCGAACGGCTTTGCGGCGACGACCGCGTTGCGACTCCGGATCCTTAAGGGCTAGGCGACGCTTTTCGATTGAGGTGCTTCGCCCCTGCGGGAGATCGGCGCTGTCGAGCCGAGCCTCGAGGTAGGCAATCTCCGATTCGTGTTTGTCCTCGAAGCACAGTAGTTCGAGCAACTCCTTCGAGAACCACTCGCCTTGTCCCGCCAGGCGCTTGAAGTGCAGATAACGCTCCAAGGTCTCCGTAGAAATCTCGAGCGCAGCGGCCAACGGAGCGAGTTCGGGAGGCGGCGCCTGGACTGTCGTCGTATTCCAGGCTTTGAGGGCACTTTCGAGCAGCGGGCCGTGGCTCTTGAATCCCCTCCCCAGCGCATGCAACGACGCCAACCGCTGATCGACTCCTTCCCGTTTCCCGATGCTCGTTAGTATCGCCAGCGTGAGTGCGGCTGCCGGGGCGCCACCGCGCTCGAACAGTTCCACGTACCATCTCTGCCGAGCGAGGTTCTGCAGCTGCATCTCCTGCAGGGCGGAAACCGTGCGCAGGTATCGCTCTAGGACAGAGGCGTCCAATTCGGCCGCCTCATCAAGGACGCCCAGATTGAGCGCTCTGATCGCGAGGCGCGCGGGCGCCGACCGAAGAAATTCAATCGGCATGTATCTCAGGTCGTCTTCGCCGAGCGCCACCAGTTGAGGCCAGAGCGCTCGAAGCCTCGAACCATCTAGCCGGGCGGCGACAAGGCAAAGTCCTTCGATTCGCGCCGCTCCCGACCAGATAGGAGCCCTGAGTTCCGTTCCGGGATGGGTCAGGCTGAGTGCCAGCTGCAATCGCTCGATCTCTTCGAGCGATTCGTCGGTCTTTGGCGGGGCCTCGAGCCACGCCTTCTCCATGGCCGTCACCGCCGCCTGCAATCCCAAGGGCAGCGATTCAAAGGCGACCTGGCTCAGCCGACGTGTGCCGACGTGCCGCGGCTCCACGTCGGCCGTCTCTATCCATTCCTTGAACAGCTGCGTCAGGACTCGGGCCTGGGTGTTACGGAGCCGCGGCAATGTCCTTACGGCGCCCACGACCCGTCCTTCGAGCGTTGACCTCGGGGCGACGGGGGACATCGTCTCGGCGGCTCGGACGAGGCGCTTGAGCCGCGAGATCGCCTTTCTGGAGCGACTGGCCGACGCCTCGCTCTCCTGCCACCTCCCGGTCAGTGAGCGCAGGACCTCCATTGCCGCGTTGAGGCCGTACAGCACCGTCACACGCTCGGCCACCAATCCCAGCCTGCAAGCTGCTGACGTGGGCACGCGGGCGGGCAACTCGCCCAGCGAGGTGCCTCCATCGAGGGCCAGCGCCACGAACGCCGGACTGAGCCACTGACCCGATCGGCCGAGCTGATACGCCGGGCGGAGCCCTGGATGCAACGCTTCCGGCGACCCGCCCTTCCGGCCTCGATCGACTGCCGTCGACCCGTGGCGCATGCCGAGCAGGGCAGCGGCCAGCTTGGCGACGCTTCCATCCGATGTCGTCGATGCGAGCTCGAGCAAGGCCCGGTCCGCACCGCTCCCGGCATCGAGCAACAGTTCCAAAGGATCAGGGTGCCAATGGGCGAGGGCGTGCAGTCGGGCAGGAAGAGCGCCGACGAGGGTTTCAACGTCCAGCGATTGGGTCCGCCCCGCCCCACGGCATTCGGCGGCGGACTCCGCCGACTCGAATGCGCTGGTTGTTCGCTCGAGCCGGACGTGCGCTGTGGCTATCCGCTCGCGGATATCCTCCAGGGTGAGGCGGCGGAGTGCCGGTATGCCTTCGCGAAGCAGCCGCCTGATGTCGCGCCGCCGCTCCAGGCCCGTGACCGCTTTGTGCCAGCGCCTGACGTTCTCGACATCGACGGGCACGATATCGCGCGCCCCCAGCAGCCGCGCGAGCCCCTGACGCGAAGGCAGCCGGGGCCGCATCAGGGCGCAAGCCAGCTCTACCGGGTTTGCGGGTGACGACGCCGTAGCGGTCAGGAGCCAGAGGCCGCCGTCGTCGAGCACGGGGACGCCGTCCAGCTCCTCGACGGTTCTGAGACTGCGCCGGATGAGTTGCGCGCGTTCTTCCCGCTTCCGGCTCATTCTCGCACGCTAGGGACCGAGTCTTCAGTACGGGCGCGTCGCATAGACAGCACCACCTTCAGCACACCGATCAGCGCCAGCGCCATCAGTACAAAGACAAGAGCGGTCACCTCGCCTTTGCTCATCGGCTGACCGCGTTGGCGCACCGACGCGAGGATCGCGCTCATCGCGTCTTCGTCGAAGCGGTCGGCGGGTCCCAAGGCGACCAGGACTCGCTCGTCGCCGATGGGGACCCGGTAACGCACGAGGCGGCCGAGCGATGATGTCTCTTCGACCCGGAGCCCCTCGACACTGCGCTCGCCCACCGTCAGTTCGACGGTCGCCTCGCCTGTCCGTTCGCCTGCGGGAGGCAGGTACCCATAATGATCCAAACGGCTGTAAAGGTCCGCCTCGACTTCTTGCACTGACTCGGCCGTAGGGATTGTATAGACGTGCGCCTCGCCGAAGTAGAAGACGGTATGGTCGCGGGGCGCCTCCGTGATCTCCTCGAGACTCACTTCCTTGGGCGCCACGATGGCCACGCCCCAAGTGTAGTTCTTAGGCTCCATCCTGGAGGCGTACTTGCCCTCATAGCCGGGTGGGACGCTCGCGGA
>JBDHAI010000124.1:0-7450 GCA_039588155.1 Gemmatimonadota bacterium
CGACTTTCCCTCCAGCTCGCGAAGCATGGCCGAGTAGTCGCTATCCGGCGTTCGGTAGAGTGTACACGTCTGGCGACCCAGGTCGATGGCGATCCGGAAGCGCGCCCACCCTTGACCGTGGGCGTAAATGGCTTGCCAGCGACGACCCATCTTGTCTATGCCAGGCTCACTCTCGGTGCGAAAACGGGCATGGCCGACAGCTGTCGGGACTGAGACGGAATCGGCAGCGGTGCGCCGTGCTCCAATATCGGGTCGCTCCATAGCCGAACCTCCTGCGGGGACAGTCGAGCGTTGTAACCCTTGAGCTTACAAGCTGCTATATAGCGAGCGGACCGCGCCGCCGCAAATCCAGCGCGCGGCATGCGAGGCTTCCATTGAAAAAACTTTGGCAGGGTGCGGTCTAGCCGAAGACCCGTGCTAGCGTCTGAAAGACCTCTTCCAGATCTTCTGAACGAGGTATGGCGATCTCTCCCGCCTGCTGACGATCGTTGACGCCTAGCAAGAAGGACTCGGCGCTGCGGGGAAGGAACGCCTGAACGACGAGCCACTCTCCGGCGGGTCCGCTCCCGAAGCTCCCGTGGACGCCCGGCATCCTTAGACCGATGAGTTCGACATCGAGGGTCAGCGAGCGGGTCGATTCGCCCGAGTGAGGGGGCGTGATGTCGAGGCCAAAAGGCCAACCCGCCAACTCCCGCAACATGGGAGAGTAGTTCACTTCGGCCTGTCGATAGAGCGTGAGTGTCAGACGACTGAGGTCCAGCTCGATGTTGAAAGGAAACCGATCGTCGCCGTACAGGTAGACGGCTTCCCAACGTCGGCTTACAGGTTCATCGCCCTCTTCCGGCTTGGAACGAAACCGCAATGGGCGGGGCGGCTCTTCGGTGCGGAAGACGTGCGGGCGGGCGCCTTCCCCGCCAACATCACGTCGCTGCATCTGCGAAACCTCCATGGACCTGGGGGAGTTAGGGTTCCATGTACTTTATCCTCATGCACAACCAGGGCAAGTTCCAGGCCCCCGTGCCCAGCCCGAAACATCAACAAACACCCGGGGTTTCAGCCTCCGCCGACCCTGCGGCGTGCGTCTCAAACCCGGCCCTGTTGCGCCCGATCACCAGGCGGCTGTTGCGTCTGGCACCTGGGCGCTGTAATGGTGCGGGCCCGAGAGGACCACCCAAGATTGGAGGTCGGGTAGAGGATGACAGTCCCGAGAGCCAGCGGCCTGCCCAAAGGCCGCCTGGCCGCTGCGCGCGCGGCCGAGCCGCTGGCGTTCGTAGTCCTCGGCGTCGTCTACTCCTGGGTGATCCGCCCGACTGGAAACGATGGGCTCAAAATCCCCTTCCTGACCCTCATCGTGCTGATACCTATCGCGTCCGCTTTCTTTCATCGCGACCGCCTGCCCGACCTCGGACTGCGATTCGACAACTTCCTGGCCTCGGCGCGCGACGTCGGCATCGCTACGGCCATAGGGGCGCTGGCCGTTATCGTCATCGGCTTGCTGGCCGGCACGAGACCAGATTTCCCTCGAGGTGTCCTTACCTCGTTGCTGCTCTATCCGTTATGGGGTCTCGTTCAGCAGTACGCCATGCAGTCCTTCACCTACCGCCGCCTCCGCGACGCGACCGGTTGGCCAAGCCTGTCCGCTGCGCTCGCAGCCTTGCTTTTCGCCACGCTCCACTGGCCCAATCTGGCGCTGGCCTTAGTCACCCTGCTCGGGGGCTACGTCTGGTGCAGGCTGTTCGAGCGTCACGCCAACCTGTTCACCCTAGCAATCTCACACGGCTGGCTCGCCGTTCTAGTCCGCTACTCGTGGCCGGCCGAGTGGCTCCACAATCTGCGGATCGGCCCCGACTACTGGACCTGGACGCCCTAGCGAGCGTCGACAGCTACAACTTGAAGTGCGGATTGCGGATAATTCCCAGCAGATTCCCGAACGGATCGATGACCGACGCCACCTGGATGCCCTCACCGACGTCCTGCACCTCGCCGTGTGGCGAGGCGCCCAACTCCAGCAGCCGGGACATCGCGACCTCGACGTCATCGACCCCCCAGTACACAGTGGACCTTCCGACCCCTGCTCGCGGCTCCCCTTCAGCCGGGTGGAGGCCGAGCTCGAAGCCGCCCACGTTGAAGCCTACGTAGAAGGGTTCATCGAAATACGGCTCGAACCCCAACGCCTTCGTATACCACGCCTTCGCGGCTTCGACGTCGACGACCTCATAGACTGCAGTTCTGAGCCCTAGGAACATCTCGTTTCCTCTCCAGTTGCCTGCGATAGTTGTGGCGGCCCGCCACTAGCCGGCTGCTTGATAGACCTGGGCGAACACCCCGGCGAACTCTTCAATCGTCGTCGGCGTCGTGTTCTCCGGCGAGCGCGGTTCTTCCGCCACCACAAGCCCATCGTTCATCGCCTTGTACATCTCGATCATCACGCCGGCAGAGCCCGGGCTCATCCCCGTCCCGATCAATGCCTGCTCGGTATCTTCGTACGAGAACTGAACGTAGCCGAGATCTCCCTTGCCTATCGCGGCGCCCAGCACACGCGTCGCCTCAGCAAGGGTGAGGTCGCGCGCGCCCAGCAGCTCGCGAGTCGTCTTGCCGGTGAAGTCGAGGTTGGCCAGTCGATCGGCGGCGAACTCGCCGATGTCTCGCGTGGTAATCATAGGCATGGGAAGGTCACCTTTGACCGGCGCTCCCAAGATCCCCATCTGGCGGATGACGTCGATGTTCATGAAGAAGTTCTCCATGAACCAGCCGGCACGCAGGCTGAGAACGTTCACGCCTTCCAGTTCGCCCAGCCTGTCCTCCACCTCCCTCAAGCCGGAGATCGGACCTGCGCCCCGCTCGGACTGAGCACCTACACTGCTGAGGAAGACGACATACTCGACACCGGCCTCTTGGACCGCAGCGGCGAGCGACTCGCCGACCTGGCGCTGGTAGCTACGGAAATCGTCGAGATCGAAACGCGGCGGAAGCACGCAGTAGACGCCGACCGCGCCCGAGAAGGCCAACGTCATGGCCTGGGCATCGTCGACAGAGCCAGCGAACGCCTGGGCTCCCTTCTCGACCAGGGGCCTCAGGCGGTGCTCGCTGCGGCCGATGACCTGCACATCCTTTCCCCTGGCCAGCAAGCCCTCCGATACGACCCGCCCGGTGTTCCCCGTGGCTCCGACAACCGAGTACATGCTGGCGTCCTTTCTGCTGGAAGGTCGGCCGCAAATGGTAAGGTTGAATTGGGAGACCGTAAACGTCTCGCGGCCAGCCTCCCACGTCAAGACCTGCCGCCCTCTAACTGCGGTTCGTCGCTCCCGCTACGGCAATGACCATGCAGAATCAGCTTGAGGGGGACAGGCGCGGGGGCCCGCTCAGCCCCTCAACTCTTGATCGGCACTAGCGCTCCACAAGGGTGGCCATGACCGGTGCGCCTTCCGAGAGCCTCTCCAAACCTCCGACCACGACCTGCTCGCCAGCTTCGACACCACTCCTGACCTCGACGAAGCCTGGCAGACGAACGCCCAGTTCGACTTGACGCCGCGAGGCCGCGCCGTCAACGACCACCCAAACGAAGTTGGCCCCCTGCAGTGGAAGGATCGCGTCTTCCGGAACAATCACTGCACCGGTGCGAACATCTGTCGCCAACCTGGCCTCGATGAACATGCCGCTCTTGAGATCACGGCCCGGATTGGGAACCTCGGCCTTCACCGTGATGGTGCGTGCAGGCAGCTGGACCACCGGGTCGACGAAATCGACGACGCCGGCGAAGGCCACATCCGGAAGCGCCGCGACGCGAAAAGTCACCTCCTGTCCAACCTGCAGACGCCGAGAATAGCGCTCGGGCACCTGGAAGGCGGCCCGCTGAGGATCGACCGTCTGAAGTGTCACGAGGCGCGTGGAGTTGGTGACGTAGTCGCCGACGCTCACGAAGCGCTCGCCAACGATGCCCGAGAAAGGCGCCCGCAACAGCGTGCGATCAAGACGCAACTGCTGAAGCGCGAGCTGGGCCCGCGAGCTTCGCGCGTTTGCCTCGGCCAACTCCAGATCGGCTTCAGAGGAAGCATTCTGCTCTAATAGCTGGCGCGTGCGCTCGAGCGCCTGCTGCGCAAGATCCCGCTCCGCTTCGAGTCGTGTCACCTGCGCTTTGAGCTCCGCGTCGTCAATCTTGAAGAGCGGCGTGCCTCGGCGGACCTCGGTGCCTTCGCGCACCAAGATCTGGACCAGGCGGCCATCGACATCCGGCCGTAGCTCGATGGACTGGACGGCTTCGACTTCACCCGTCGCCCGGATCGCATCGATCACGGTGTCCTGACGCGCCAGGGCGACCTCTACCGGCATACCCGGCGGCTGACCACCGCCCCCGGGTCCGCCGCCACCGTTGGACTCTGCCCTGGAGCAGGCCGCCACGGCAGTCGCCAGCAGACAAAACAGAAGCGATCTCACTTTCGGACCCCTCTATCTTTCAAAAAGTCTTCGCCCAAGTACCAACTCCAGACCGGCCAGCGCGAGTCGGGTCGTGTAAACCGACTGAACCAGCGCCGCCTCGGCCTCCGACAGGGAGACCTGAGACGTCAGCAGGTCGAGGATCGTCGTGGCTCCCGCACGGTAGCGGGTCTCCTGAACATCGAGATTCTCCCTCGCGACCACCACAGCCTGCCCGGCGAGCTCGGCGCTGGCCCGCGCCGTGTTGTAGGCCTGGTAGGCTGCGATCGCGTCGCGGCGGACCCCCAGCCCGGTATCCCGCATGACCGCACGGGCGACATCCCGATTCGTCCGCGCTTGCGTGAGCGCGACCTCTCGCTGCGCGTTGTTCCAAATGGGTAGGCTCACCCGGAAACCCCAGACGGTTCGCGTGAACGCGTCGGGAATATAATCCTCGCCGAACCCTTGATAGGAAGCGAATAGGCTGACTTGAGGTAGGTACGAGCCGTAGACCGCCTTGTACGCTGCATTGGCGGCACCCTCGTCGGCGATGGCCCTCCGGTAATCCGGCCCCTGGCCCAGCGCCTCGGCCACGGCGCTGTCCTCGCTGATTGGCAGCTCCGGCGAAGTGATCGGCTCTGCGAGCAACGCGTCCACGGGCCCCGGACTGCCGACCCTACGGCCCAACTGCACCTGTGCAACCTTGAGAGCGGCCTGTTGCCGCAGCAGGTCGACTCGCGCTCGCGTGAGTTCGAGCAGCAACTGAAGCGAATCGGTCTGCACGGCCGCTCCGGAGAGGACTCGGGCACGGGCAACGGCTAACTGTTCCTCAGCTCGCCGAGTTCGCTCTGACGCAACGCGCACGAGCTCTTTCTCTGCCAGCACATCGTAGAAATCCGATTCGGTCAGTAGCGCGGTGGCGAAGCGCGCAGAGATCTCGTTGGCGTCGGCGCTCTCTAGCTCGGAGCGGGCGCGAATGAGGTTATAGATCTTCGACCCGCCCATGAATAGATCGTAGTCGAAGTCGATCTGACCGGCGACGATCTGATTGGCGATGCCGCCCGTGCCGACGTTGAAGATCGGGGCGTCCGCCTTGGTCAGCGACGTCGATACGGATATCGCGGGCACGATGAATAGTGCCGTCGCCTGGCGGCGTATCCACCTCGCGTTGTCGATCTGACCCATCGCCGATACATAGTTGGGATCGAGCTGCGCGGCGGCACGCAGCGCTTGCCCCAGTGTCACTTGTGGAATCGAATCCTGAGGCATTACGCGTGGCGAGAGATCCGCGGCCGCGAACTGTAACAACGCGATAAGCTCGAGAATCATCGGGCTGCCTCTGCAGGTTCGAGTGCCGGCGCGCGTCGCCGCAGTCTCACTTGCAGCTCATCCAACATTACCCAGACGACGGGCACCAGGAACAGAGTCAGTACGGTGGAGAACAGCAGACCGCCAACGATGGCGTACCCAAGAGGCCTACGGCTCAACGAGCCGGCGCCCAAGCCCAAGGCGATGGGCGATGCGCCGATAACCGTTGCCGTCGCGGTCATGAGTATTGGACGCAGCCGAATTCGTGCGGATTCCAGCATCGCCTCCATGGAAGCCATCCCCTTCGCTTTCAGCTGATTCGCGTACTCTACCAGCAATATCGCGTTCTTGCTCACCAGCCCGATCAGCAGGATCATGCCGATCTGACTGTAGAGGTTGAGCGTCGAGCCGGCGACCAGAAGCGTCAGCAGCGCACCCGTCACAGCCAGCGGCACTGACAACAGCACGGTGAACGGGTGGATCAGCGACTCGAACTGCGCCGCCAGCACCATGAAGACCACGACCAAAGCCAGTACGAAAGCGAAGTAAAGCGCGTTGCCGCTCTCCTCGAGCTCGCGCGACTCTCCCGCCAGCGCGATGCTGGTGCCCAGCGGCAAGACCTGGGCAGCCGCGGCGTTCAGCGAGTCGAGCGCTTCACCCAACGTGAAGCCGGGCGCCAGGTTCCCGGTCAACGTCGCCGAGCGAACGCGGCTGAAGTGGTTGAGTTGTCGAGGACCTACACCTTCCTGGATCCGCGCCACGGCATCCAGCTTGATGACCGAGCCGTCGCGTCCGCGCACGTACAGCCCGGCCATGTCGCCCGGCGTTGCACGATCCTGCGGCTCCAACTGTACCATCACGTCGTAGAGCTTGTTGGCGCGTGTGAAGGTGCTGACGCGCCGCCCGCCCAGAAGAGTCTGAAGCGTCGCCGAAACGTCACGGATCTGAACGCCCAGGTCCTCGGCTCGGTCCCGATCATAGCTCACCGTGAGTTCCGGCTTGTTGATCCTGAGATCCGTGTCGATGTTGATCAGGCCGTTGATGCCGCGGGCGCGCCCGAGCAGCCGATCCATACCGACGGCAAGCGAGTCGAAGTCCGGGTTGCGCAGGACGAACTGGACAGGATTACCGAAACCGAAGGCTGGAGGGTTGCTGGCGAACGCCAGAACGCCGGGGACGCCGAAAAATTGCGGCTGTATCTCACCGATGATCTCCTGAACCGAGCGATCGCGTTCATCCCAGTGGACGAGTTTCGTGAACATGATCCCGCTGTTCACCCGTCCTCCGAAACCGATCACGCTGAAGGAGTGTTCGACACCCTCGGTTCTCGCAACGATCTCCTCCAGGCGGCGCTGATAGCCGTCGGTGTAGGCGAGGGTAGCACCCTCTGGAGCGATCGTGAAGGTGACGAAGAAACCGCGATCCTCGGGCGGCACGAACTCGCGCTTCAGGGCTCTGAAAACGACGACGGCCACCAGCACGGTCGCGAAGGCGCCGGCAACGACGTACCAGCGGCGTTTCATCGCCCAAGTCAGGCTCCGGGAATAGCCGGACGACAGACCCAGGAAACCCTTCTCGAAAGCCATGAAAACCCTGCCGTGGCTTTCCGGCACACGGAGGATCTTGGCCGATGCCGAAGCGGTCAACGTCAGCGCTACGAAGCTGGAGATCACCACTGCACCGGCCATAGCGATCCCGAACTCGTTGAACAGTCTGCCGGTGGTCCCTC
>JBDHAI010000125.1:0-8215 GCA_039588155.1 Gemmatimonadota bacterium
GAGACGGTGTGGCCTGGTCCAACCCGCAGAACGACAACTACGACCGGAATCTCATCGTCGAGCTGGCCGGGGTGCAGCTCGAGATCGTACGGGGTTGGGCTTCAGTCGACCTCAACGTAGATGGCCTCGACTTCCGATTCGTCACCACGCATCTCGAGCCCCAGCACCCCGACCCCACCGTCCAGGTCGATCAGGCGGATGAGCTGATCGCCGAGCTCACCGGTTGGACCCGGCCCGGTGATCCGGCGTTGCCGTTCATCGTCACCGGCGACATCAACTCGGCGGCGGACGGGAGCGACACGCCGACCTACGGCAACTTGATCGCCGCCGGGCTCACCGACGCCTGGGGCCCGGTCAGGCGCGGCTACACTTGTTGCCAGCCCGAGGACCTGTTGAACTTCCGCCCTCAGCTGACACGTAGGGTCGACGTGGTCCTGCTACACGGCGACTTCGGGCACGTCCCGCCGCTCCGCACCGCAGTGTTCGCCTGGCGTGTCGGCCACAGAGTCAGAGACAAGACCCCGTCCGGCCTCTGGCCCTCGGATCACGCCGGGGTGGTGGCCGCGATGCGGCTACCCGGCCGGCGCTAGAAGGGTGAGACGATCGTACCACGCTTGGGTGGAAGCCAATGTGCGCCGGCGCAACGCAGCCCCAGGAACAGCCAGTCCCAGAGAGGGTGGGCAACGATCCAAGTCACCATCAAGAGGGAACTTACGAGAAGGATTGCGGGCAGCGGCATCAATGGTATGGGACTTGTATGACTTATCGAGCGACGTTCATTCTTCCTCCCCTTGTGGCGGGGTGCCCTGTCACTGTGCTCTAGGCCGCTGCCCGTGCGTCCTGAGCAAACAACAGGCGCCCCGCCGCCATTCTTAACCTCGACCTCCACGACGTCGCCTGGCCGCATGGCCTCCGTGATACCTGGCGTCCCCGTGTAGATGACATCGCCCGGCAGCAGTGTGACGTAACGGCTCGCGTAGCTGACGATCTCCTCGACGCTGAACAGCATGTCGCGGGTCCGCTCCGACTGGCGCAGCTCGCCGTTGAGCCGTGTCTCGATGAGCAGGTCGTGGTAATCGATGCCCCGGGCGATGGCCGGCCCCAGCGGACCGAAGGTATCCGAGCCTTTGGCCCGGACCCACTGCAGGTCCGCGCGCTGCCAGGTCCGCTCGCTCACGTCGTTGCCGGCGGTCACTCCGAAGATGTGACGTGGGGCTTCGGCGACCGACACGTTCTTCGCCCTGGTACCGATCACCACCACCAGCTCGCCCTCGTAGTGGACGCTCGTCGAATCACCAGGGAGGACGATCTCATCTTCATGGCCGATGATCGAGGTAGGGAACTTGGCGAACAGGCTCGGATACTCGGGCTGCGGGCGATCGCCCAGGTGGCTCTTGTAATTCAAGCCTACGGCGAGGACCTTGGACGGCTGACATGGGGAGAGGAGGCGCACTTCCGACCGAGCCAGGCTCCGACCGGTCTCGCGCAGAGATTCAAATGGCGGGCCTTCGAGCTCTCGGATCTCGTCCCCGTCAAGCACGCCGTAGCTCGCCGTACCACGCCGTTCATAGCGGACGCACACGATCATCTCAGCGCCGCCCAACTCGACCTCCTGTGGCAGCCGCGGCGGCGGATGGCAGCGTAACCGCGGCGATCGGGGGCGCCGCCGCAACGCCGCAGCCGCGCCGCACCGGGCCCCGCGGGTCTTTCATATCACGTAACCCGCCGTCAACCAAAGTCTTGAGCGACTGCCGCAGTCGAAGCTTGAACGTGCCCGAACTGGCACGGACCTTGATCGTCATTATCACACGGCCTTCCCCTTAATATGGTGGGGTGCCCATTGTCATCTCCCCCGCCGGCGCGTGTAGCGTTGTGTCCGGCATGGTGCACCCCACCACCCCTAGGCTGGCGCGCGGGGTCAGCGACTGAAAATCGCGGACCCCGCCGCATTTTTTACTTGGATGAAGTGACGGTGATCGTCTCCAGCCCGTGCGCATCCGGCCCCGTCTCGCTCTTGCGCAACAGCCAGGCGAATAAGAAGCCGAGGAACCCGAGAATCGAGAAGATCCACATACCGAGGGCATAGCCGCCCGGATTGACGGCGCTGGCCGCAGAATAGTCGTTCGCCCAGCCGATCATGAAGTTGAACCCAGCCAGCCCGATGTTCTGGATCATGGTCATCAGGCCGTAGGCCGTTCCCAGCTTGCTCTCTTCGATCAGGTAGGCGACGGACGGCCACATGACGGCCGGCACCAGCGAGAAGGCGATCCCCATCATCGCCATCGGTATCCGCAAGTCGATGCTGGTGTAGGCCATCATCAGGTAGACGGGCACCAGCAGCAGCGATCCCCACATCATGAACAGCGAGCGTTTACCGATCCGATCGACCATCAAGCCGAATATCGGCGTGAAGACCATAGCGAAAAGGGTGATCATACTGGACAGAAAGCCACCGAACTCACGCGTCGTGCCGTGGGCCTCGATAAAGAACTTCACCGCGAAAGTCTGGAACGGGAAGATCGCCGAGTAGAACGTCACGCAGAGCAGCACGACGTAGACATACGACTTCGGGAACCTGAACAGGTCCCTGACCACGACCTTGTCCGTCTCGCCCGCTTCACCCAGCTCGAACCGGCGTTCGGCGGCGTCTTCCATGATCCAGTAGATCAGCGCGCCAACGACGCAGAACGTGCCGAACAACACGGAGATGAGCAGCGGCCACTGCCAATTCTCGAACGCCGGCCGCGCCCAGGTCGGCGAGTTAAGGGCGATGAACGAGCCGAGGCGCGCGATGGTCAGATTGACACCGAAGGCAAAGCTCAGCTCTTTGCCTTTGAACCATTTCGCGATCGCGGTCGTGACCGAGACGATCAACGACTCGGCCCCGATCCCGAAGATCAGCCGTCCCGTCGCCATCGTGGCCAGACTTCCAGAGGCCGCGGTGATCGCTGCGCCGATGAAGCACAGCACCCCGAACAGCAGCGTCGCTTTCTTGACACCGATCTTATCGATGATGATGCCGCCGATCAGCACCATGATGATGTTCGGCACGCTGTAGATGGCGTTCAGCAGCCCGATGTTGCTGTCTGAAAAACCAAGCTGCTCCTTGAGCAGATCGGCGATCGGGCTGACCGCGTCGTAGACGTAGTAGTTGCCGAACATCGCCAGGCTGATGACAACGAGCACAGCCCAACGGTAAAAGGTGGGAGGCGGCGGCTTCGCGGTGCTTTGCGCGGCTTGGGCTTCGGTCATGCGACGAGCCTCCAGATGATGTGGCGCTGGATGTCAGGTCGCCGGGGCGGCCAGACGTCGGGGCCGAGGATCGGCCACAAGATGCGACGCCGAAACTCTCTGGGCAATCGTCTTCGACCTTCGTCTAGGGTGAGGATTGTCTAGGTAGGACGCGGCTATCGTGGGCCGGGAGGCCCTGGGCCGACCCGGTACACGGTGAGACCGGCCTGGTGGAGTGCGTAAACCGTCTCGCCGTGCAGCACCGCGGAGTAGGCGCCACGTAGTGCCTTCCACCGTTCATCGCCCTGGGCCGCCAAGAGGGGACGGCTGGAATAGTCGCCGGGCTCGATCACCAACCCCACTGGCCCTTTGCCCGACAACATGAGCAGCAGTCGTCCGTCCTCTGTCGGCTTCAGACTTCTGGCCGCCGGAGATCCGAGCAGTCGCATGCCCTGCTTCGCGAAGGATTCCATTTCCGCGCGCCGCCGCTCGGTGAAATCGTGCATGATACGGTCCGGCAGAGATCTGGTGAGCAGCAGATCTCCCTGGGGGCTGAATTTCATCAGAACACCCCGCTCGTTGTCGAAGTAGTGAACCGCACCGCCGGTCACGGCCACCAGATCGATCACGCCCCTGAATGCCCGAGTACGCGCGCTGTCCGCATCGGAGAACGCCTGGCGTGCAAAAGGCCACACGACTCCCCTCGTGTCCACCATTGTCATGAAGTGCCCGTCGAGGCGCGAGCCGATATAGATGTTGCCGGCGGAATCGACGTCCAGTCCGCCGATTTGGCCGGGAACTAGTATCGAATCGATGAAGTCGCCGTCCAGGCGATAGCTGGATAGCCGGCTGTTCTTGAGGTCGACGACCCAGCAACGCTCGCCGGCCGCCGCCACGAAGAGCGGGTCGCCCAGCTCCCCCGGCCCCGCGCCCGGCCGCCCCAGCGTACGCAGCGGTGCCAGCGTCGTATCGAAGACGACCAGCCGGTCGTTGCCCTCATCGCTGACCACGAGCTTTCCGCCCGTCAGGCTCAGATCCAACGGCATGTAGAGCGCGAAGGAATCGGTGTCGAGAGAGACGAGGTCGTACTCCGAATACTCGAGACGCTGGCGGATTTCCTCCAGCGGGACCAGCGGGTCGCCCAACTCCATGCCAGGGGGCACCTCTGATGTCGATGCCCCAGAACAGGCAACGGCCGCTGAGAAGGCAGCCAGGGAGGCGAGGAAAGCAGTCGCCCGCGCGCCGCGACGCACGACCCGGCTGGCCGGACCCGCAGATCCGGCCAGCCGCATTTCACTGCGGGCCGTCAGTTCGTAGCCCATCAACCGTTGTAGTACGTGTAGTCGCGGCAATCGAGGTACTGTAGACCGCCGCCCTCGAACTCATACAGCCCGACCTCGTACTCCACGGTCTTCGTGTACGTGCCCGATCCGCCGCCGCTGAGCCAGGAGCTGCCACCCGTCACGGTCCCCGTCACCGTCCACGACTCCGTGACCGTTTGTGAACCCCGCAGCGTCCCCGACATCGGCTCGTCGTTCTCGCCGCTGGAAAGGTACGTCGCACAAGCGCCCGCCCACGCATTCGAGGCCAGGGCCCCCAGCGCGAGGATGAACAAGACGCACAATCCGACTACCCGCGAGCGCACCACACCCATACTTCCACCTCCCTGATCGCCCCCAAAAAGGGGCATGAACGATTTCGATCCAGCTGGGGCCGCTGGCGGGAGACGGACACGCGACAACTGGAGCGGACTGACGCTCGAGAAGATAGGCGGACCTGTCAACAAATCGTCAACGCCTCGACCGAGATCCCCTAGCGATTCTCCCTAGCGATTTCGTTTGCGAAATCCCGGTGCCTCACACATAGTGCAAGCATAGCGATCGATAGATCAGCGAGCTCGAGCTCTGCATCATGGAAGCGTCCCCTTTTGCCCCCGCGTTCGTACCTGCAGCGGCGGTAACGTCGTTCGAAGAAGAGCTTCACCTTACACTGCGCCGGCGGCTGCGACTGGTTCTCGTGATCGGCTTCATGGTCGCCGTGGCCGCTCACCTGTTCTACCAGAACGTCACCGGCCTCGACCCTGAGATCTACACCCCCTTCGCGCCGTGGATCGACGTCATCTACGATCTGTTCGTCGTCTCCGTCGGCCTGGCCACACTGCTCTTGTTCTCGCGAGACTGGAGCACGCCCGGGCTGTTGGCCATCGATTACACGCTCATCACCTTCAATATTCTACTGGCCCAGTTCATCGCCGTGGCATTCGATCGCAACGAGATCCCTGTATTCGCGATCTCTATCCTGCTGTTCGTCCATGCCGCCTTCATACCCGTGCCCGTCCTGTCCCAAGTCGGACTCGCCGTTACCGCGGCGCTCGGGTTCCCGTTGATGGCCGGTGTGCTGTATACCTGGGTACCTGAGATCCGCGGCTACTGGCTCGAGAACGGCGGGATTGCCGCCTTCCGGGCGCCGGTGCTCGAGGGCACATTTCAGCTGATCGTGCTGGCGGTCATCTCGGTGGTGATCACCAAACTCCTGTACCACATCCGGCTCTCGCTGCATCGGGCGCAGCGGCTGGGCAACTACGTCATCGAGCGGGAGCTGGGACGCGGTGGGATGGGCCAGGTGTTCGTGGCGCAGCACGCGTTGATGTGCCGGCCGACCGCCGTGAAGGTCATGGATTCGGGGCCCGGCGACGGCCATCTGACCATGGCCCGTTTCGAGCGGGAGGTTCGGCTGTCCTCGACGCTCTCCCACCCGAACACCATCACCATCTACGACTACGGTCGAACCGGCAAAGAGACCCTCTACTACGCCATGGAGTATTTGGAAGGGCTGAACCTGGAGGAACTGGTCGCCCACTTTGGGCCGGTGCCTCCGGAGCGCACGATCTTCATCCTCGACCAGGTCTGCGGATCGCTATCCGAAGCTCATGACAAGCAGATCATCCACCGCGACATCAAACCCTCCAACATCTTTCTCACCCACCGGGGCGGACTCTGGGACTTCGTCAAAGTCCTCGACTTCGGGCTGGCGAAGGAGATCCGGTCCGACGAGTCCGACACCATTACGAAGACCGGCGTCGTGCTGGGAACACCCCGATACATCGCGCCCGAGGCGGCCAACGCGACCGAGAGGATGGATGGTCGGGCCGACCTCTACTGCCTGGGCGGTGTCGCCTACTGGATGCTCGCCGGCCGGCCGCCCTTCGAGGCGCCCAGCAGCGTCCAGGTCATCGTCCACCACCTGAGGACGCCGGCGGAAGCGCCCTCAACGGTCTCCGAGATCTGTATCCCGCCCGAGCTCGACGCGATCGTGATGCGATGCCTGGCAAAGGACCCGGCGCAGCGGTTCCAGTCCGCCAGCGAGCTGCGGGTAGCGCTGCGGGATCTGCGCTTCGGGCGACCCTGGACGCATGAGTTGGCCGAGGAGTGGTGGAGCTTGCACCGGCCGGGATCGACCAGGAGGAAAGAGCCATGAGACGTTGCGCGGCACACGTCGCGGTATTCGCACTGGCGGCTCTGCTGAGTTGCAGTGCGAAAACGGAGCTACCGCCCGTTGCACCCGACCAGGTCGAGGTCTTCCTGCCCGACGCGGAGCGCCCGACTGAGCCCTACGTGATCATTTGGTACAGCGGAAACACGTTCGCGCACTGCCCGGAGCTCGACGAGTCGCTCATCGACTACATCAAAGAGGAGGCCGCCAAACGGGGGGCAGATGCCGTGCTCATCGACCACCATCTGAGTTGCGGCGGAAGTAGCGGAAGAACCTGGGGTTGCTCCGAGCGCATTCAAGTTCGAGCCATCTGCTTCCTGCGCCGTCACCCCGAGCTCGTCGCCCAACGATGATTTGCCGCCCGCGATCGCGAGCCAGCCACGCCTGCTGCCCCGCGACGCGATGCTAGCGCTCGGTCGTCACCTGCACCGAGACGGCGTTGTGGTCGGAGTAGTAGCGCTCCTCGATCCGCCGGAACGAGCCCGGCAGCAGCCGCACCCGCCCATCGCGCCCCTCCGCGAAGAACAGGTGGTCGGTCGGGAAGGCTCCCCGCGTGCCCTGCCCCGTCCACTCGGGCGACTCCGGGTACTCGCGGCGGAACAGCCGCAGCGCCGAGTTGTCCGCCGACCAAACGTTGAAATCGCCCGCGACCAGGGTCGCGGTTCCACGCTCGCCGGGTGTTTCGCCGGCCGCGGTCGCGGCGCGATCGATAGCCTGGTCTAAGGCGGCCGCCTGATCCAGCCGCCAGGAGTTGCCGCTGATCAGGACCCGGCTCAGCGATGCCGATACATCGAAATGGATGCTGAAGACGCGCAGCGGTCCACCGTCGGGTAATTCCAGCCTCGCGCCCACCGCCACCTTGCGACTCGCCTCCAACGGCACCTCGATGGCGACGAAGTCGTCGAGCGGCAGGCTGGCGAGGATCGCGTTCCCTTTGTCCTCGCGCCGCTCACCCTCTGCGCGCTTCCCGTTTCGCGCCGAAGGCACATAGACGAGCGCCAGCCCGCAGCGTGCGCCGACCTCCGTGATGTCGAGCAGCGGTCCGGGCCGCGGCCCCGGATCGATCTGCTTTGGCCGCGGCGCACCCGGTTCCGTTTCCGGAACGTCCTCGGACAGCCGGTGCGCCTCCTGCACCAGCAGCGCGAAGTGGGAGAAGTCCGGACCCGGCCGAGGCGCGCCGTCGGTACAGCTGAGGTCCAGCTCGCCATCCAGAAACGCCAGCAGGTCGCCGCCCCCTACGGCGGCGTTCCAGGCGACCACGTTCAGCGGCCCGGCGCTCGCGGTGCCCGCCAGCTGCGGCGCGGGATCGGGACGGATCACCGCCGGCCCGACGGTGGCGCACCAGCGATCGAGCGCGCGCCGCATGTCCGGCGAATCCGGGGCGTACCAGCGGATCGATCGTTCGCTCGAAGCACCCTCGGCCGGCGACGCGCCCGCTTCCGCCAGCGGCTGCACGCCCCTGCAGCTCGGCTCGGCGAGTTGCGGGACCATG
>JBDHAI010000126.1:0-12836 GCA_039588155.1 Gemmatimonadota bacterium
CGGAACGTGCACATGAACGTCCACGTCCTTGAAACGCTCCTCGGGAATGCCCAGCTCGTGGCAGTGGGTCGTAGCATAGGTGAGGCCAGCTCGTGCGCTCTCCTTCATCACTTCGCCCAGCTGACCGGTGAGAACGAGCTGTCCGCTCCCGGGCATGATGCTCGCCTCGACAAATATGATGCCGCCACCCACTTGCGTATAAGTCATTCCGGTGGCCACACCGAGGACAGGCTCCGGTAACATCTTCTCCGCATGCGCCCTCGGCTTGCCGAGTAGCTCCCGCAGGTTATCTGGATCCACCGAGATCTCGCTGCTCTTCCCCTCGGCGATCTCCCGCGTCGCCTTTCGGGCAAGACTGCCCAGTTCGCGCTCGAGCTGCCGCACACCCGCCTCGCGAGTCCACTCGTTGATGACGCGGAGCAACGCCTCGTCGCTGACCTCGAGCTGCTCCTCCGTTAGGCCCGCTTCCTCGCGCTGCCGCGGGAGAAGGTAACGCTTGGCGATCTCCAGCTTCTCCATCTCCGTGTAACCGCCGAACATCGTCTCTTCCATACGATCGTACAGCGGTGCCGGGATTTGATGACCGAAGTTGGCCGTGCAAACGAACAGTACCTCCGAAAGGTCGAAGCCGATGCCGAGATAATGATCGGTGAAGCTGTTGTTCTGGGCAGGGTCGAGCACCTCGAGCAGCCCCGCCGAGGGGTCGCCCTGAAACGACACGCCCAGCTTGTCTACTTCGTCGAGCAAGAAGACCGGGTTCTTGGTGCCCGCTCGCTTCATCCCCTGCACGATCCGGCCCGGCATGGCACCGACGTAGGTTCGACGGTGGCCGCGGATGTCGGCCTCGTCCCGGGCACCGCCTAGCGAGACACGCACGTACTCACGACCTAGCGCACGGGCGATGGACTTCGCCACCGACGTCTTTCCCGTACCGGGAGGGCCAAGGAAGAGCAGGATGGGGCCGGAGGCCATGGCTTTCGCCTTCTCAGCTTCAGTTTGGGCGCGCTCCCGGCGCATCTTGCCGACCGCCAAGAACTCGAGAATGCGTTCCTTGGCATCGTCGAGGCCGTAATGGTCCTCATCGAGGATCACCCGCGCTTCGTCGATGTCGAGTCTGTCCACCGAACGATTGTTCCACGGCAAATCCGCGACCCACTCTAGATACGTTCGGATGACCTGCGCCTCGGCCGACTCACGGTTCACCCGCTCCAGACGCTTCAGCTCGCGCTCGACTTCTTCCTGCGCTTCCTCGGGCAGCTCGAGCGCCATTAGCCGTTCTCGCAGTTCCTCTATCTCGGCATCGCTGTCCTCTTCGCCCAGCTCCTTGCGGATCGCCTTCATCTGCTCCCGCAGATAGATCTCACGCTGTCGTTCGCCGAGCTCCTCCTGGACGCGCGTACGGATATGCTCTTGTGCCTCGAGCATCGCGATCTGCCGATACAGGTGCACGAGGATACGTCGCAGGCGTAGCTCAACTGACGTCGTCTCCAGCAGCTCCTGCTTGTCCGAGGATCCCAACTCCATGTAGTAAGCCACATGGTCGGAGAGCGCACCCGGCTCTTCCACCGCACGTATGAAGCGTTCGATGATCTCCTCCGGCACACCGCGATGACGTCCGAGCTCAGCCGCCTTCTCGCTGACCTCGCGGAAGAGGCCCTGAAAGGCCGCGTCTGTGGGGTTAAGCGGCCCCTGGTCAGCCAGCGGCGTGACGATCGCGTCGAGGAAACCCTCCTCGTTCTCGCTGTAGTGGAGTGCGGTGGCCCGTTGCTCGCCTTCCAACAACAGCTGCAGGCCGCCCGGGAAGCGCTGGATCTGCGCGATGCGACAGACCACTCCGATATTGTACAGCACATCGGTCGTCGGTTCGTCGACGTTGTCCCTCTGAGCTACAGCGAATATGCGCCTTACGTCGTCCTCCGCCTCGAGTGCCTTCTCGATGGCGCGCAGCGTCTTGTCCCGACCGGCGACGATCGGAGCCGTCACGCCCGGGAAGACCACCGTCTCACGCAACGGCAGCACCGGCATACTCAATCGATCAGTCATGACTTCTTCTCTATTGATCAAGAAAGGATCCTCATTCAGTCAACGCGCTATTTCCCGTGTCGTTCCCGATCGAATCGGGGTCGGGCGCCCGTAGCACCTGACACAAGCTACCAAGGTTGCTCCTATTATGCACCGTCCATGCCACGGAATCCGCGTCACGCTGGCATGATATGAGGCCGGAGTCGCCGAGGTTCCGTTCGAGCCTGCCAACTCGGCAGCACCCTTTTGTCGCGCCCGAAGGCCTCGCGTGGTAACTTGGCGGCGATGAGGGTCATCGTTACGGGAGCGACGGGGACGATCGGGCTCGCCTGCGTACAGATGCTCGTGCGGGCTGGCCATCAGGTTCGTGCCTTCGTCAGGAGCCGGGAGCGGTTCCAGCGTCTCTGCCCCGAGAAGCGAGTCGAATCCGCGGAGGGGGACATCCTCGACCGCGGTGCCGTGGCAGAAGGGCTGGCGGGCGCGGACGCCGTGCTCCACTGCGTCGATTTCCCTCCCGGTCGGTATTCACTGCACTGGGAAGCGCTGCGGCACGCCTTGGAGAGCTTGAGTACCGGCGCCCAGTTCGTCTATCCTGGGAACAGCTGGGTCTACGGGCCGGGGGTGGAACGGGCTGGACCCGACGATCCTAAAGAGAGCCGGGCCCGCCTCGGTGTAACGAAGGCGGATCTGGAGAAAGCCGTGACCAGTGAAGGCGGAACGGTGGTGCGTCTGACTGACACCTACGGTCCCGGTGTCCGGAAAGGCCTCACCGCCACCGTCTTTCGCCGGGCGCTGGCGGGTAAGACCGTCTACTTTCCTGGAAACCTCGACCGGCAGGTCGAGTACCTGTACGTGGGAGACGCCGCTCGAGCCCTGATCGCGCCGTTGGGCTGCCCGGCCGCCCGCGGTACCGAATACGCCGCGCCCGGCCCAACGCCCATAGCGGTTCGCGACTTTCTTTCTTTGATCTTCCAGGCCGCGGGCCAGTCGGAGCGAGTCCGCTCCGTTCCGATCGGCGTGGCCGGGGCGCTGGCCATCCTGCGACGGGACAGCCGACCTTTACGCGAGCTCTCCTACCTGCATGAGAGTCCGATTCTGCTCGACGGAACGGGTATACGCAGCCAACTCGGCTGGTCGCCGGAAGTCGATTACGTTGAAGGTGTGCGGCGCACGATCAAATGGCTGCGGCTGCGGCCAGTCGACGACCGCTAGACCGCAGCTAATGCCTGATCCAAATCGGCGATCAGATCATCCGGGTGCTCCACTCCAATCGACAACCTGACCAGGGCGGGCGTGATGCCCATACGCGGCTGATCTTCCGCTGGTACGTCGGCGTGCGTCATCGTTCCTGGATGCTGGGCCAAAGACTCGGTGCCGCCCAGGCTGACCGCCAGATGGATGAGCTGTAGCGCGTTCAAGAAACGGAACGCCTCGGGCTCGCCGCCGTGCACCTCGAAGGCCACCATGGAGCCCGGCGCGACGCACTGGCGCCGATACAGCTCGTACTGAGGGTCGTCCTCCGTGATGTGACCCAGGTAGTGAACTTGCTCCACTTTGGGATGGTCGGCCAGGAAGTCGGACACATAACGGGCGTTCTTCATCATGGCCGTCATCCGCATCTTGAGAGTCTCGAGGCTCCGCATTATCAGCCACCCGGTCCACGCGTCCGGCGCTGTGCCCAAGAAGGTCCGCATCTGAAGAATCCGCTGAACGAGAGCGCCCGATCCCAACACCGCGCCGGCTATGAGATCGCTGTGGCCACCGATGAACTTGGTCGCTGAGTACACGACCAGGTCTGCACCGAAGTTCAGCGGATGTTGGAACAACGGGCCCAAGAACGTATTGTCTACCGCCAACACCACCTTCCGTTCATCACGTGACAACCTACGCGCCACCTCCGCGCAGTAAGCGATGTCGACCAGATCGTTCGTGGGGTTGGCCGGCGTCTCGATGAAGATCATGCCGGCCCGCTCCGCCACCGACTTGTCACTCAGTGCTTCCTCGACGACGCGCGGCCCATCCGGGCCGGCCGGAAACCCCACCACATCCATGCCGAACTCGGGCAAGACTTGTGTGAAGAGATGTTCCGTTCCTCCATAGAGTGGCTCGCTGTGCAACAACACATCACCTGGCCGCAGGAACGTGAATATGCTCGTGGCGATCGCCGCCATCCCACTGGCGTGCACCGAGGCTGCCTCCGCTTCATCCCAAAGCGTCAAACGATCCTCGAGGATTTCCAGATCCGGGTTGTTGAGTCTGCTGTAGATGAGTCCCAGACTCTCGCGCGGCTTCTGCTCCTCGAGACCATAAGCGACTGCGAAGAAATGCTTACCCTCCTCCGCGTTCTTGAAGGCAAACGTCGAAGTCTGGAAGATGGGGCACTTGATCGACCCCTCAGACCACTCCGGGCGGTACCCGTAGCCCATCATCAGACTCTCTGGCCTTAGCTTGCGATCACCAATTTCGCGCCGGGTGTATTCCGGCTTCTTGCGCACCATTATGGCCTCCGGATTGATCAACGATGGGTCGGGGCGGACCCTAATTCTAACGTTTTTGCAGGCTCGAGGCACCATCGGCGGGGTTCAGAGCATCAACGGGTGTTGATTTCCCCGTCGCCTCGGGGTACCCTTTTTCGCTGCTATGGAAAGCTCGAGAACCTACTTTCGCACCGGACTTGGCCTAAAGCGGTCCGTTCTTCCTGTACTCGAGGGCGAGTACCACTCCCGCGTGGTGGACTGGCTTCGAGACAACGGTTATTGCGTCTCCGCCGCCGGCCTCACCATCCGGATCGCCGAGGAATTCGGCTACTGCTACGGCGTCGACCGAGCGGTTCAGTACGCCTACGAGGCCCGTCACAAGTTCCCCGACCGACGACTCTTCTTGATCGGCGAGATCATCCATAACCCGCACGTGAACAATCGCATGCGGGGGATGGGGATCGAGTTTTTGATGCCCGCAGGCGATGGACGCTTCGACTTCACCGCCCTGAAGCCAGAGGACGTCGTGATCATACCCGCCTTTGGCGTGACCAAACAGGATTTCGAAGCGCTGAGAACGCTCGGCTGCCTGCTGGTCGACACGACCTGCGGTTCGGTGCTCAACGTTTGGAAGCGCGTGGACAGCTACGCCAAAGACGGCTACACGGCCATCATCCATGGCAAGCACTACCACGAGGAGAGCAAAGCCACGGCATCGCAAGCGAGCCTACATGGGGGCGGAGCCTACTTGATCGTACTTGATAGGGAGGAGGCCGGTGCCGTCTGCGAGTACATCGTGAAGGGCGGCGATCGAGCCGATTTCCTCGACCGCTTCGCGCACGCTTGCTCGGACGGTTTTGACCCGGACAAAGACCTATTGAAGGTCGGCGTCGCTAACCAGACGACGATGCTGGCGTCGGAGACGACGAAGATCGCGGGCCAGTTTCGACAAGCGATGATCGAACGGTACGGCCTCGATGAGCTCGACTCTCACTACAGGCACTTCGACACGCTGTGCAGCGCCACACAGGATCGTCAGGACGCGGTGATTCGGATGATGGAGTCGCCGCCCGACATCATGATCGTGCTCGGCGGCTATAATTCAAGCAACACCAACCACCTGGCCCAGATCTGCGCGGAACATACGCGCACCTATCACCTCGAGGACTCCACCTGCATCGATCCCGAAGCCGCTGCCATCACGCACAAGATCGTTGGAACGGACCACGTTGTAACGGAAGAAGGCTGGCTACCCGATGGCCAGATCCAGATCGGCCTGACGGCTGGCGCCTCGACTCCCAACAACAAAATCGGAGACACTGTCGAGCGGCTGCTCGCCATGCGGTCCATCGATCTGGACGCGGTACTGGGCATGCCCGACGCCGGATCGGGCTAGTCGCTCTCGGGGCCGCGCCGTCCAGCGCGCCAATTCTCCCCGACGTGTCTCAGCGGATGCGCCGAGTACGCGCAGAGCCCGACCCAAGCCGATCACGATGGCGTCGACCGCCTGTCGCTGTCCACTCGGAGTCTGAAAAGCGTCGCGGACGCCTCCACTAACGTCCTTCGACTCGAGTTGGATTCTTACTGTCGTCGCCACCGATCCAGCCAGTGGGTTCAGTGCCGGGTCCGCGCCGAGGTCGGCCAGCAGGGAGTCGACGGTGAGGATCGCCGCCAGGTCGGCGAGCCGGTCCTCGAGCTGCGCCTGCATCTCCGAGAGACCCTCCAGTTCCACGACAGCCGTGTCGGTCACCGCACCCTGCAACTGTGCCCGGAAGTCGTAGAATTCCGGCGGGATACTGGGTCTTGTGATCGGGCAAGCCGCAGACGCGAGCAGGAGACCCGCCACAGCTAACGGCGCGACGCTCCGGCGTAGGACGGTCCCGCCCCGTGTGAACGACACTGCATTCATCAGTCGCATGCGATATTACCCGACACAAACATAGCGCACGGTCACAGAGGAACCTATTCCCTACGCATCAACCTTGCCCGCGCAACGGCCGTTGCTCTCACGAAATCGGTTGCCTAGCTTCACCGCCGATGAACGCTGTCAATCTACCCAGCAGGCGAGTCTGCATCGTGCAGATGGGCGGCATCGGTGACGCCGTGCACGGCCTACCGATCGTCAATGCCTTGAAACGCGACGACCCCGACCGCCACATCACCTGGGTCACCCCACCGGAACCGGTGCCGTTGCTGCAATCGCACACCGCGGTCGATCAACTGGTGGCTTTCGATCGGAAACGGAGGGTGCGTGGGGTTGCCGAGCTCTGGCGACAGCTCAGGCCTCATCGGTTCGATCTGGTCCTCAACTTCGGCAGATACCTCAAGACGGCGCTCCCCACGTTCTTCTCGCGAGCCCCTCACAAAATCTGCTACGCAAGGGACTGGTCGCGCGACTTGGTGTGGTTGCTGGCGAACCATCACATGCCGCGTCCACAAGAGACCGACCACCGCCAGGACCAATTGCTCCAGTTCATAGAGTATATCGGGGTATCACCCGAGCCCATCGAGTGGCAGATCACGCTCAGCGAGAATGAGCGCAGCAAGCGGGACGAATCGCTCGGCCGCTTCAGCGGCCGACCGCT
The DNA here is from genome assembly GCA_039588155.1 of Gemmatimonadota bacterium. Taxonomy (GTDB): domain Bacteria; phylum Gemmatimonadota; class Gemmatimonadetes; order Palauibacterales; family KS3-K002; genus JBDHGH01. The sequence goes on from JBDHAI010000126.1 coordinate 7,085, forward strand.
GGTGGGTGTCGTTGTTAGCTCCGGGCGCACCCACAAGGATTGGCCTACGGACCGTTTCGCGTGCGTTGCCAGTGTTTTGGAGAAGGACTTCGGTTGCCAGTTGATGCTGCTGGGAGGGCCGGGAAGTCATGAGCTGAAACGCGCGCGCGAGGTGGCCGAAAAGACGGGCGCGCAGGTAGAGTGGGCACTCGGGCCGGACCTGAGGCAACTCATTTATCTGATCGACGGCTGCGACTTAGTGATCGCGCCGGACACCGGCCCGCTGCACATCGCGCGCGCTCTCGATACTCCGGTGATCGGCATCTAGTCCGAACCAGCCGACCGAAGAGAAATTCATCGGAGCGCAGGAAGGGCGAATGACGCTCATCTCCGTTTCCGACGTGCTGGAGAAAGTCGAGCGCGCCATGGCTTCCTACGCTCGGAAGTTCAGCACGAACAAGCCAATCAGCACCTCTAGTGCTCAGTAATCCGAGTAAGCAGTCCAGTAGCTCGAGCGCCGCCCCTCTGCGTAGCCTCAGCCATGGCGGTTTCTTGGCCGCCGCACTCGTGGTCGGAGCCCTATTGCGGTTCTCCTACCCCGCAGACATCGAGTACAAGCGCGATGAGCAGTGGATGTTCGAGAAAACGCAGGCGGTCGCGATGGGCGAGCCGTGGCCGTCTGTGGGTATGCCATCGTCACAAGGAGTTGCGAACCCAGGCCTTTCAGTTTGGGCGTTCCTCGGGCTACAACAGCTGTCAGGCGCGGAAACCCCCGTCGAGCTGGCGCGAGCCGTTCAGGCGGTAAACGTGCTAGCAATCCTGCTTTTGCTTTTCTTCATAGCCGTGGCTGTCCCGGAAAAAGAGAGCCTGGGGTGGTATTGGGGAACAGCCCTCATGTGCGTCAACCCGTTATCCGTGCTCTTGCACCGGAAGATCTGGGCACAGTCGATTCTCCCGCTCTTGGGGACAGTCTTCATTATGGGCTGGTGGTATCGCAAGAGACATTGGACTGGTGCCTTCGTCTGGGGCTTTGCCGGAGTCCTAATGGGTCAAATACATATGGCCGGTTTCTTCCTGGCGAGCGCCGCATTGGCATGGACAATCCTGTTTGATCGGGAAAGGAAGAACGTCTCGTGGATCGCGTGGGGCGCCGGATCGCTGTTTGGAGCGCTGGGTTTGATACCCTGGGTCGTCGAAGTAGGCCGGCACCTTAGTCAAAGCGATCCCACTTTTCATATCACCGCCTGGATCAACTTCAAGTGGTGGAACTACTGGATGAGTAACAGCACCGGCGTCATCATGGAGTATACCCTCGGCGAGCACTTCTGGTCGTTCCTCGAGTATCCACTCATAGGCCAACAGCCGACTTATCTCGTGGCGCTCCTGCACGTGACCCTCGGGCTTTGTGCGCTGTACATCGCAAACCTTGCAATAAGGCACTTGAAGGACACGCGTGGCAGCTGGGTCACTCTCTTCATCGGAAGGGGGTCGCAGTCTTCCTCGATCATCAACTCCTATTTCTGGGGATGTGGCATTCTGATGACGGCGCTGGGAGTGGCGATCAAGCGACACTACCTGCTCGTCACTTTCCCGCTCACCTACGTGTGGTTTGCTAGATTTCTCGCCGACGACTCGCGACGGGGCAGCAAGGTGTTTGGGGTCATGTGGTCCGCGCAACTGCTCGTGACCGTGCTGTTCCTCTATTACATCCACGTCAACGGCGGCGCCCCCAACGGCGACTACGGAGCAGCCTACTCGGCCGCCCAATCGTTCAATTAGTTCGGGCATCATGAGAGCTGAGAGAGTAATCGTTAGCAGAACCGACCATATCGGCGATGTCGTGCTGACGTTGCCGATGGTGGGGATCCTAAGGCAGCACTATCCTTTATTAGAGATCCTCTTTCTGGGCCGATCCTACACCCGAGCGGCGGTCGAATGCTGCGAACACGTCGACAGATTTCTGGCCTGGGATGAAGTAGCAGGATCGGCTATGAGCACTCAGGCGGCCTTCTTGAGGGACCAGGGAGCGGACGTCATTATTCACGTTTACCCGCAGAGAGAGATCGCCGCGGCGGCCAGAATGGGGCGGATCGCGAACCGCGTCGGGACTTCCCACAGAGCCTTCCACCTTTGGAACTGCAACCGGTGGGTCAACTTCACGCGGAGGAAGTCTGATCTCCACGAGTCGCAGTTGAACGTGAAGCTGCTACGGCCTCTCGGCATACGCTCCGTTCCCATGCTGACCGAAGTGCCGGAGTTGTACGGTTTGACCAAGGTGAAACCGTTAGGCCTAGAGTTGGCTCGTCTGCTCTCCAAGAGCAAGCTCAACCTCATCCTTCACCCGACGACCAGCGGCAACGCGAAGGCGTGGAGCCTGGAGAATTACAGCCGATTGATCGACAGTCTGCCGGCGGAGCGGTACGAGATCTTCGTGACTGGTACCGATCGTGACCGCGAAGCGATCGGGGACAGACTACCGTTTGCCAAGACGAACGTGACGTCACTGATCGGAAAGATGAGCCTATCCGATCTGTTCAGCTTCATATCCGAAGCAGATGCGCTTGTCTGTGCATCGACTGGTCCAGTCCACATTGCTGCGGCGCTCGATAAGTGCGCCATTGGCATATACTCTCCTAGAGGCATCGCACGCCCCGGTAGGTATGGTCCGGTGGGCAGGAGCGCTCACGCACTCGTCTTCGACCCCAACTGTGAGAAATGCCTGGCCGGTGCGGATTGTGACTGCCTGCAAGAGATTCCGCTCTCCGCCATCCACGAGATCCTCGATCCGCTGGCCGACGACATCATACGATCGCGCCGGGCGCGGGAGGGCTAATATTCGGGTGTTGACCATCGCAGGATACACCAGCGAATGGATCGGTGGGGCGAAGGTAGTCTCCCGGGATGCGGCGTCGCGCTTCGTGCGGGACGCCATCGCCGAAGCGGGAAGTCTGTACGACTACGCAGCCAGCCACCCCGCTGCACAAGTAATACGGGGTCGCCAGTTAGTCTACGTGATTCCAACCCCCGACTCCGGCCGCTGGGTGGTTCGTCATCTGAGTCACGGCGGGCTACCGGCTCCCCTAACCGGTGATCGGTTCCTCAACCTTGGAACGCCTCGTCCCTTCAATGAACTTCAGGTCTCCCTTAGACTGATAGATATGGGTATCCGTACTCCACCTGTCGTCGTGGCGGCTGTCTATCCCTCTGGCGTGATTTATCGAGGAGAAGTAGCGCGAGAGGAGGTCACGGACGCCTCAGACCTGGCCGAGTGCCTCTTCGGCTCCAAGCTCCCCAACTCTCTGCGGCCCGATGCACTTTCGGCAGCGGGCCGGCTGATTGGATCGCTGCACCGGGGCGGTGTCGCGCACCCCGACCTCAACATCAGAAACGTGCTGATCCGCTGGAGCGAAAAGACGCCCGAAGCTTACATTCTCGACGTCGAGAAATGCAGGATCAGGCCTCGGCTCTCCAAGCTGGCGCGGCGACGCATGCTGAGTCGCCTCCAGCGCTCGGCCCGGAAACTAGAGGAGCGCAGCCGTCAGCTGGTCAGCAAAGGTGAGTGGGACGCCTTCTTGGCCGCCTACGTCAAGGCTTTCAGAGGAGAGGCAGGTAGTGGCTAGCGGAGGCGAGCTCTGAGCTCATCCGGATCGATACCCTCGACGTCCACCAGTTTCTCACGACCGCGCTCGCCTCGTACGACCCGAATAGACGCTTTCGGTACGCCGAGTTTCTTTGCCAGAAACGACACGAGCTCAGCGTTAGCCGCTCCCTCCACGGGCGGTGCCGCCAGGCGGATCTTCACCGCCTCACCGTGCTCGCCCACAACCTCTGTCCGCGATGCGCGCGGTTGCGCGTGAACGGTGAAACGAACGGCGCCCTCGCGCGTCTCGATTCGGAGCATGGGTGCCTGTGGCGCGAGCCGGGCGTCTCGGCTACTGCACGCGCCTTGTCTTGCGACGCAGGAAGTCCATCATGATGTACTGGCCCAAGGTGACCGTAGAGGTGAAGTAGGCTTTGCCGCGGCAGAGCTCTGAGATTCTCTTGACGAACTCCACGAGAGCATAGTCTTGGGCCAGCATGAACGTGTTGATTTGGATGCCGGCGCGCTTGCAGAGATTCACCTCCCGGAACGTCTCCTGAAGAATGCGCGGGTCGAGGCCGATGGGGTTCTTGTAGATATGGCCTTGCCCCACGGTGATCGCTGACGGTTTACCATCGGTGATCATGATGATCTGCCGCATGTCCTTCTTCTGGCCGAGCAGGAGGCGCCGCGCTAGCCGGAAGCCCTCGGCGGTGTTGGTGTGGTAGGGACCCACCTGAGCCTTCGCCAGCTCTGCCAGTGGGATTTCCTCCGCGCTGTCATGGAAGAGGACAACTCGCAAGGTATCGCCGGGGTATTGCGTACGAATGAGGTGCGCCAGGGCGAGGGCGACCTTCTTCGCCGGTGTGAAGCGATCCTCACCGTACAAGATCATCGAGTGCGAGCAGTCCAGCATCAGCACCGTCGCACATGACGAACGGTACTCCGACTGATGCACGTGAAGATCGTCGTACTCAAGGTTGATCGGCACGCCCAGCCCCTCGCGCTCGATCGCTTTCTTGAGCGTGGCCGGCACGTCGAGGTTCAAGGTGTCGCCGAACTCGTACTTCTTGGACGCGGCTTCAGCCTCCACGCCCGTAGACAGCTCGGCCGTCTCGTGGGCGCCGAAGCTCGACTTGCCTATGGATCCGAGGAGATTCTTGAGCGTCTTGTAGCCGAGAAAGTCGAGTCCTTTCTGCGTCAAGTTGAACTTGACAGAGCGGGCGGCACTCTTGCCCAGACTGCCGGGCCCCGTCGCCGGCTGGCCCTCCGTCGGCATTTGGGGCACCTGCTCCGTGTTCAGGTAGCCTTCCTCGATCAGCCGGCGGACGATGTCATCCAGCAAGTCGGCCAGCTGCTGAGCGCCTTCCGCATCCGGCTCCTCGGCGAGGGCCTTTAGCATCTCCGGGCTCACCTCACCCATCTCCAACAGCTTCTGAAGGATGGCCTCTTTGAGCGCCTCGAGGCTGTCCTGGGATTCATCATCACCAAACTCGCCCCAGAACGGGTGATAGTAAGAACCGCCGGCGAAGCCGCTTTGCAGGAGGAAGTCAGCGAGCTGATCGAGGAGCCCTTGTAAGTTCAGGGACTCCAGTAATTGGCCGGAGTACTTGGAATAAGTAGTAGAACGCATGAAGGCTAATCGCTGAGAGTTCTGTCGCCGAGCACCGGCGAAACTTAGCTTAATCCACGACGGGACGCCAATGACTTTGTGAATACAGCAGTACACTACGCATCCACGGGGGATCCGATGAAGAGGGCACAAGCGCTCAGCATGATCTTATTGACGGCAGCCATCATCTTCTTCGCCGCTCAAAACCTCGATTCGGTCGAAGTTACGTTTCTCTTTTGGACTTTCTATGTTCCCCTGTCTCTGATCACGCTCGTCCCCCTCCTCGTCGGGTTGCTTGTCGGCTGGGTCAGTTCGGCAGTTGGAGTCAAACGCCGCGAACGCAAGGCGCCGCCGCAAATCGAGCCCGAGACGGAGCAGCCACCAAGGGAGGCGGACGCGGGTGTCGAGTTCAAGGACGAAGAAGAGATACCCAGATGACGCGAATGGCAGACCAGCAGAAACGTCTGGCCTTCAGCAAAATGCAGGGTGCGGGCAATGACTTTCTGCTCGTAAACGGGGCCGTCTTTGGCCCGCTTACGGATCCGAGTGGTCTAGCGAGAGAGCTTTGCGCGCGCCGGACC
>JBDHAI010000127.1:0-7389 GCA_039588155.1 Gemmatimonadota bacterium
TCACTTGCCCCGGCAGGACCTACCTCGATCGGTAGCCGCTCTCGTGGCCTGATCCCCCTGTCACATGGTGACTACCTGGGTCCGTCCTAACCTACACAAGTGATAATGGGGGTTGCCATTTCAAACGTAATGTGCTAACCTGTGTTATGGGTTATGATAGTTACAACCCTTCTCGAAAAGGTTGGGACGCGTGTAAAGGGGGCATCGTGGACGGCACTTCGGCACTACAAGCGGACCCGGCGTTCCACTCAGAAGACGATGGGTTAGGTGAACTCGTTGGCCGCGCACCGCTGCATTAAGAGAAGGATGCTGGGAATGGCTTCCGTCACGCAGGAATTCCTAGAGTTTCTTGACCACCGAGGTTGGCAAGGGCGGATCGTTGGCATCGACCGCCTCGAAGACCTGGCGCACGCGATCCGCTCGCGACACTATAGTGGCCAAATCAACTCGGAGTTCTACGAAGAGATGCTGACCTCGTTTACCTTCGAACCTCCAGAATCACTGCCCAGCGCGCAATCGATCATCATCCTCGCGGTTCCCGCCCCTCAGACGCGGGTGATCTTTCACGTGAACGGAAAGGTGATCCCCGCAGTAATTCCCCCGACTTATGCCGGCTACGACATCACAACCGACAGAGTGCGGACCGCGGTTGGCGTTTCTCTCGGACCCAAAGGGTACGAGGTGGCCAAGACGGCACTTCCCCTCAAGACCCTAGCCGTATGCAGCGGCCTCGCCGACTATGGCAAGAACAATCTGTGTTATGTGCGGGGAATGGGCAGTTTTCTCCAGCTTGTGGGCTGCTACTCCGATCTACCGTGCGCGCAAGACACATGGCGAGAGGCGACTGTGATGGAACGATGTAAGTCGTGCGTTGCGTGCCAGCGAAAGTGCCCCACCGGCGCCATCGGTTCGGAACGATTTCTCCTACACGCAGAGCGTTGTCTCACACTTCACAACGAAAAGCCGAACGACCTACCAGGGTGGATCGACGCCTCGGCACACAACTGCCTTATAGGGTGCATGCGCTGCCAGAGCATCTGTCCCGAGAACAAAGCTAACCGAACGTGGATAGAGGACAGGTGTGAATTCTCGGAAGAAGAAACGGCTCTGCTCTTGAGCGGCGCACCCGTTGAACAACTGCCCACCGCGATGGTGCAGAAACTGCAAAGCCTCGCGCTGAGCGAGGACATTGTGAGTCTGCCTCGGAACCTCTCGATGCTTCTGAGCGCCCCGCGCCGCCGCTTACAATGAACTGGACCTGGGAGGTGCCTACGATCTCACTCTTTGCCTGTTCTTCGTGATCGTAACCATCGTTCTGGGAATGCAGGTCTATCGGAGTTTCAGGCCCGCCTTGACTGTTGCCCTCATCGCGTTGGCAGGTCTTTCCTGCGAAAACACGCTCGGTTGAGGGAGGCCGCTGATTAGAGAGCCATCTCTAGTCTGCACTCGCAGCCCGGCTTACGGCAATAGGCAGCTCGTATTGCCTGGTCTGCCGCCGGGTTGGGCTCGGACGGTCAGGCCAACCTCGCTGGTGGATGCTCCCGGGATCGCCCAGCGAGCGCTTCGAGCCAGAGCGCGAGGCTCTGCCGCGAGTTTCGGTAGCCCACCTCGGCCAGTTCCGCGCCTTGGCTGAAGTCGAGGGCGTGAACCTGGATGTCTGTCACCGGGTCGATGATGAGGATCTCGGGACGTCGGCTGTAGCGGGGCGCCTCGAGCTGCCATTTCGTTTCCGTCGCTATGCCAAAAGCGCGCCCCAACACCCGCGCTATACCTCGTGTGTTTCCGGGTGGCTCCGGGCCGGTCTGACAGAGGATTCCTATTACCCGGTCAACGCCTCGGTTGAGCGCAGTCGCCACAGGAACGTTGTCGGCCAGGGCGCCATCAATCAGCCGCCGGCCCTGAGGGCCGCGGACCGGGGGAAAAATCCCCGGGACGGCACAGCTCCCCAGAATCGCTCTGAGCAGATGGCCCCGCTCCCACAGGTAGGGCCGACCGGTCTCGAGGTCGGTAGTAACGGCAACCAAGGGTATGCGAAGCTCTTCGAAAGTACGGACGGGTAGGCGCTCCCTGAGGAAGCGCCTCAGGTTGCGGAAGGTATAGACGCTGGCCGCCGAGGGGCCTCTGCGGAGCAAAGCCCAGTTGAAGGAGAAGATATCCCGGCGCTGCACGCGCGCCCACTCCTTGATTATGAGCCGGGGCGGCATTCCGCTGGCGATAAAGGCTCCGTTCAACGCCCCGATCGACGCCGCAACCACCAGATCGATCCTGATCCCCAGCTCGCGGACCGCTCGATAGAAGCCGGCCTGGAGAGCACCTTTGCTGCCTCCGCCCCCCAACACTAGGGCCGTTCTCGGCTGGTCCATAGCCTTCACCGTTTGTCTTCGCAGCGCGCCCGGGGCGCACTGGGCTTGGCGGATGCCAACTCGGATCTTCAGGATTCTGGGGGCGACCCAAGGCAGGTGCATCATGGAAGCCCCACAGCGGCGGGCGCTACGTCTGTTGATACACGCAAAAGGGGCTAAGGTGCCCTCGGGCGGCCGGGCGTGCCCCGTTGCACGTGCCTCGGTCCCGAACCCAAGCCGGGAACGTCCTTCACGTAAGGCTGCATTGCCGGCGTGACCAGGTCCTTGGCTGGATATGTCCAGCGGCTACTGGCGTCGGATCGACTTCCTCCCCAAGCTCTACCGGCACCGCGGCAAGGCAGCGAACGAGTAGGATACCGCGCGACTAGCGCGGAGAGGATGCTCTGATGACGCAAACCCGAATCGGTCTCATGGGGCTCGGAGCCTACGTGCCAGAGCGTATTATGACTAACGACGAGTGGGCCGAGTACGTCGACACGTCCGATGAATGGATCACTTCACGGACCGGCATCAAACGGCGTCGCCTGGCGGCGGACAACGAAAACACGGCCGACCTGGCCGTCGTCGCCGCCGAGCGCGCACTGGCCGATGCGGATCTCACTCCCGACCGAGTCGACGAGATCATCGTCGCGAGTGATACCCCGGAAGTCTACACGCCCGACACAGCCTCGTTCGTACAGCACCGCCTGGGTGCCGGCGAGATCCCCACGTACGACCTTGCAGGAAGCGGCTGTGCCGGATTCGTCCTGGGGCTCGACATCGCGCGCTCGCGAGTTCGGGATGGCGACCGCCGCGTCCTGGTGATCGGCGTCGAGCTTCTGACCCGGCTCATGAGCTGGCGGGATCGGAACACATGCGTGCTATTCGGCGACGCGGCCGGAGCCGCCGTAGTAGGCGCAAGCGCCGGGGCCGCCGAGATCCTTACCGCGACCGCGGGCACCGACGGCAGTCGCGGGGACATCCTCATCGCCGAGGTCGGTGGCACACGGGCACCTTTCAACCTAGAGCGGGCGCGACGAGGCCTGCACCAGTCTATCGTGATGAAGGGGCGCGAGGTCTTCAAAGAGGCGACGACTCGAATGTGTGCGGCGGCGAACGAAGTGCTGACGCAGGCGGGCCTCGATGTCGAAGACGTCGCTCTCGTCATTCCCCATCAGGCCAACTTGCGGATCATCCAGGCGACCGGCAAAGCGCTGGGCGTTCCAGCAGAGAAAGTCTATGTGAATGTCCAGGAGTACGGGAACACGGGCTCAGCCTCGGTGCCGCTGGCGCTTTGGGAGGCTCGACAGCAGGGTCGAATCGCTGCGGGCGACCTGGTGCTGCTCACGTCTTTCGGCGCCGGTTTCCACTGGGCGGCGATGCTAGTGCGTTTCTAGCTCTGGCGGCGCGAAGCTCCACTGACCTCGATACTGTTTGACTGTGTTGTGCCTCGGGAGCAGGAGGTCCCCGGTGGAGGCTCGGGGTATCAACTGGCTTTGGGTCTCACACCAGCGTACCATTCGTAAGCGAGTGCGCCCGCGAACACACCGACCGCGCCGATAAGGCCGACGAGCAGGACCTCGTCCAGCACGCCGGCGAACTCAACCACGAAAAAGAGGTGAAACCACGTCCAGCTGACCCCGAAGACACCAAAAGCGAAGAAGCCAGCTCGCGCCCACGTGCTCTCGAACCGCGGCCCTGCCCGGAGGACCACATACATCCCCCCAACCCAGATTCCGAGCCCGGCCAGGGTTGCGATCTGCAGTGGCGTCGTCGGGACGAGCAACACACCCGACGTCGAACCCACGAGGTCGGCGAGGAGCGTGGATCCTAACGTGTGAACCGCCACGAATCCGATGGCCACGAGGAGAGCGGCCAGCCAAGGCTTCCACATTCCGTGCTCCGACTTTGGGACATCGCGTCCGACCGCCAAGCCGATGAGCCATCCAGCGCCCGCCATCGGAATGAGATCCACGACGCCGTTCAAGAGCTCCGCACGAAGCGTCGTTCCCAGAAACGCCCAGCCGGTAAGAAATCCAAACGACCAGACGACACCGAGCGACGCACCGAATGCCAAGCCCTTGATGCCGCCGCGTCCCGGCCAGCGCTGCTGCACAACGTTGAAGACCACGGCCATTAGAACGAGTGCCACCGTGAGGTAGCCCAGCCCTGCGAGCTTGCGTAGTCCGGCGATAACGAACCCGCTGCGCTCGAGAACCCGGGTAAGGCTCTCGGGCGGAAAGTAATCGAGGGCTGGGAAAGCGAGCCGGATCAGTCCCCAGCCGGCGACCGTCACGATGATCGCAGCGCCAGCGCGTAGGATATCCCGTTTCTTCCACATGATTTCCGTATCCTTTTCCCCGTGCGGTCGAATTTCCCGCTTGCCTAACCCGGTGTCAACGGATTATTCAAGAGTTGGGTTACGGGCCGGACACGCGGATCGGGGATCCTGCGGAAGGGAGCTGTCCATGCGGAGCGTGCTGTTTCTCGACCTCCTCAACGGTCTTGGCCTCACGGGCGCCCCACGATGAGGCCCGCACCGTGAACCGCCACGGGGATCGCCTCCTGACCCGGAGCGACGAATGGCAGGCACCGGCCGGCCGGCGTGGCGGCTCGAAGTCCGGGTTGCCGCTCACCCTTTTGCAGCAATCCTCCAAGCGCCTGCAAATCGTCTGCGTTATCGCTGTTGTCCTCTTAGCCATCAATTGGCTGGGTGCCAACTGGGTCGAAGGCGAACTGGCAGGCGAGTTCCAGACACCGCTGCAGTGGGCTCCGCCGACGATCATGCTGTCGGCATCGCTGGTCGTCCTCATCCTCGCTCGCAGTCGCTGGCTGTCGCCCTCGGCCATCGTTACGGTCGGACTCGTCTACATGGTGGTCTTCAGCTTCTGCATCCCGCTGAGTCAGTACTACAACGCCTTCGTAGGCGTTGACCCTCTTTACCTTTCGGCCGATCTCGTAGGAGAGTCTGCGGTCGCGCTCTGGATGCTCTTTTTCACCGTCCTCGTGCCCAGTAAGCCTCGCCACGCACTGATCGCGCTGACGCTCTCGGGTTCGGCGGTTCCGATCACGATTGCGCTGTTGGCTCGCTACGGTAACGCCCCTAAGCTGCCTTTTGAAGACTTCGCGGGGCTTTTCATCGTGCCCTACGTTTTCGTTGTTCTCATGTCTTACATCGCGGCCCGTATCATCTACCGGCTTGGAACGGACATCCGCCGTGCACGGGAGTTGGGGAGCTACTACCTGCTGGATCCCATCGGTCGCGGGGGAATGGGAGAGGTCTGGCGAGCGAAGCACAACATGCTGGCGCGTCCGGCGGCGATCAAGCTCATACGCCGCGACCTCGTCGGCTCGGAACTCGGTGCCGTGGAAAGAGCCCTGGCCCGCTTCGAGCGCGAGGCTCAGGTGACCGCGTCGCTGGAGTCGCCCCACACGGTTGACCTGTACGACTACGGGATCAGTGAAGATGGGAATATTTATTACGTCATGGAGTTGCTCGAGGGCGTCGACTTGCAGTCGCTGGTCAGCCGCTGTGGGCCGCTCGCCGCCGAGCGTGTCATATATATACTGCGCCAGGCGTGCCGCTCTTTGAGCGAGGCGCATCGCCGGGATCTCGTTCATCGGGACATCAAACCCTCCAATGTCTTCCTGTGTCAGCGCGCTTTCGAGTACGACTTCGTGAAGGTCCTGGACTTCGGGTTGGTGAAGCCCAGCTCGGGCGCGGAGCCGCGAACCGAAAAACAGGTGACCGAAGCGGGCGCGGTCGCCGGCACACCGGACTTCATGCCCCCGGAACTCGCGGTGGGAGACGAAGCGATCGACGGGCGCTCGGATATCTACTCGCTGGGCTGTGTGGCGTACTGGCTGCTGACAGCTCAGCGCGTGTTCGAGAAAGACACCCCCATCGCCACCATCGTCGCGCACATCAACGCCGCTCCCGAAGCGCCCAGCACACGCACAGAGATGCCGATCCCGGTCGAGTTGGATTCGCTGGTGTTGGCCTGTCTTTCGAAGGATCCGTCAGATCGTCCGGGGACGGCCGATCTGCTGGAGCTTGCCCTGGGCGAGATCGCGACGGAGACGCCCTGGTCGCAGGATCGTGCCGCTGAGTGGTGGCAGTTGCATTATCCGTCCGAGAGTTCCTCGAGTCATGTGGCTGATTAGATATGCCAAGCTCATCTGGTGACGAAGTCCATGTGGTTACCGGCGCGTTTGGGTATTCAGGTCGCTATATCGCCCACCGGCTGCTGGACGCCGGCCACCACGTCGTAACGCTCACGAACTCGCGTGGGCCGGATCCATTCGGCGGGCGCGTTTCGAGCTTTCCGTTGCAGTTCCAGAATCCCGTCGCCCTGGCCAAAGCCCTGCGTGGTGCGGCAGTTCTCTACAACACCTACTGGGTTCGATTTGACCACAAGACCTTCAACCACAGCGAGGCCGTCGCAAACACGCTGACGCTCTTCGAGGCGGCGCGTGAAGCCGGCGTACGGCGAATCGTCCACGTAAGCATCACGAACCCGTCCGCTGAGTCGGATCTCCCCTATTTCAGCGGCAAGGCCGCGCTCGAGGCGGCGCTCAAGTCGTCCGGCCTGTCCTATGCGATCCTCCGGCCTACTGTCCTGTTCGGGAAGGAGGACATCCTTATCAACAACATCGCGTGGATGCTCCGGCGGTTTCCCGTCTTCGGTGTCTTTGGCGATGGGAAGTATCGTCTGCAACCGATCTATGTGGATGATCTGGCGGTGCTTGCGGTTACGGAAGGTGCTCGGACTGATGATGTGATTGTCGAAGCGATCGGTCCCGAGACCTTTACCTATCGAGAGCTGGTCCAGACGATTGGCGAGGTTATCGGTCGTCCCCGCCCAGTGCTGTCCGTCCCTCCGAGCGTCGCGTACTGGATAGGTCGGGTCTTTGGGGCGGTGAAGGGCGACGTTGTCATTACTCGGGAGGAGATACGCGGGCTGATGGAGGAACGGCTCTATGTTGACGCCCCGCCTGCGGGCTCGACCCTCCTCACCGAGTGGGCTCTACGGCATTCTGACACCCT
>JBDHAI010000128.1:0-7872 GCA_039588155.1 Gemmatimonadota bacterium
GGCCAAGTCGCGACCGAGATGAGGGTCTTGATCGATTCGCTACGCCTCGCGTCTGCGACGGCGGATTCGATTCTCGCCCGCGCTGAGCATGCGGGGATGCAGGTCAGCCAAGCCCAGTTTGACCTCAATCAAGCCAACACTTCATTGATCAGCGCCCGGGCAGCGGTTCATAGTTTCTCGGTCGATTCCGTACGCACCCAGGTCGACGCCGGGCTCGAGATTGCCGGGCAGGCTCATGTGCGTGGCGAGCGTGCGATGGCAGACCTCCAGTTTCGCCGCATGGGTCTAGCGATCTCGGCGGTGATCATCGTGGCGCTGATCGTGGGGCTTATGCTGAAGATCCGCCAAGTCGAGGCGAAACCGCAACCCGAGTAGAAGCTGCTCACTATTGGAGGCGTGACTCGATGGCGTATACTCCGGGAGACAAAACGCAAAGCCGCCGGGGTTTCATCAATTGGCTGGTCGGGACGAGCCTTGGCGGCCTTCTTTTGGCCGTGCTGTATCCCGTCACTCGATACCTGATCCCGCCCACGGCCGCCGAGTCCGCTGCGGCGAGTGTCACGCTCTCGATCAAGCCAGAGGACCCTGCATCGTGCAGTACCGCGAAGACCTCAGCCGTATCTGGTGTGCCTGTCACAACGGTCACTTCGACCTCAGTGGCCGTAACGTCCAGGGCCCGCCTCCGTCGCCGCTGGAGAGCTTCGTGGTCAACGTGCGGGGCGAAGAAATCGTGATCAGCCGGGATGCTTGAGCATGGCGAGTCTTAAGCAGCGCTTCGACACCATTTGGGCTTGGCTGGACGATCGCTTGGGTCTCGATGCCGTAGGCGAAATAGCCAAGAAGAAGGACGTCCCCGTTCATCGCCACACTATATGGTATTATCTGGGCGGGATGACTCTGTTTCTCTTCGTGGTGCAGGTCGCCACCGGTATCCTTCTGCTTTTCTACTACCGCCCCAGCGCCGAGCACGCTTACGAATCGATCCAGTTCTTGATGGCCGAAGTAGAGTTCGGTTGGCTCTTCCGTTCGATACATGCCTGGTCGGCCAACTTGATGATCTTCACGGCGTTTCTCCACCTGTTCAGCGTGCTGTTCATGAGGTCATACCGCAAGCCGCGCGAAATAACCTGGCTGTCCGGGGTGGGACTCCTGGGACTCGCGATGGCTTTTGGGTTTACCGGCTACCTGCTGCCGTGGAACGAGTTGGCCTACTTCGCAACGCGGGTGGGGACGCAGATTGTGGATGTCGTGCCGATGGTCGGACCGTTCTTCGGCACCGTACTCCGAGGTGGTAGCGACGTGACGGGCGCCACGCTAACCAGGTTCTACGCGTTTCACGTAGCGGTCCTGCCGATGCTGACGACGTTCTTCTTAGGGTTGCACCTGTTCATGGTTCAGAAGCACGGGATGAGCGTACCGCCGGACGTGGAGCGCCAGGGCGGACCGAGAGGCGCGATGCCCTTCTTCCCCAACTTCCTCCTGCGAGACCTGGTCGGTTGGCTGACGGCGCTGGCGATCTTGGCGGCCCTAGCGGCCTACCTACCGTTCGAGCTGGGAGAGAAGGCGGATCAGTTCGCTCCCGCCCCGATAGGGATCAAGCCCGAGTGGTACTTCATGTTCATGTTCCAGACGCTGAAGTACTTGCCGGCCCACATCCTCTGGTTCGAGGGGGAGGTGATTGGAATCCTGGGGTTCGGCCTGGTCGGACTTCTTCTGCTGATCGTGCCTTTCCTCGAACGCCGTTCCGCACGGGGCGAACCGAGCCGCTGGTTCACTTGGGTCGTGATCGCGGCCATCGTCTACATCATCGTGTTGACGTATCTGGGTTATACGGCAGACCCCACCCAGTAGTTTTAGCCGCGGCAGCCGAAGCGCGCTGGAGAACCGAGTTGGAGTCAGTCTAGGTCTCTAGGCTCTCGCCTCACCGGTCTGAGGTCCTTTGGCCTCGACGATTCTCCCGGGTTCGTGGCTTCCTCGCCCGCTCGGCGCTTGCACGTCCATCCACGGCGGCAAGATCTTCACCAACACCCAAAGGATAAAGAGGGGCAAGATCAGCAGCCCGATTGAAACCAGTAGCCCCTCGATCCCGAAGAGCTCGAGCTTGTAGACCGTCAGGCCCCGTAGGCTCTTCGAGAACAGCTGGCCTCCGATGACCACGTTCCAGCGGATGCTGAAGATGCCAATCTGTACGAAGATCGCTGCGCCAATGTAGAGCAGCCGCTTCAGCTCATCCGGAACCTTGACGATGCTCTCCTTGCTCAGGGCCGGCGCCGTCAAACCCAGCACGGTAAGCGGCAGCAGCGTGCCGAGCACGACTTGAAGCACGATCAGGCTGATGAAAAGTCGATTCTCGATCATCTGGGAGAGAATTCCGATCGACTCTTCCGATTCGTAGAGGCGGTGAATGAAATCGAGCGCCTCGAGCGAGACGTCGACGACCATGGCGTAGAACAGGAAGGCGGCCAACTTGTCGGCGCAGCGCATGTCCACAGGCTTCCAGCGCAACATGCTGGAGATCATGTAGAGGATCAGGACGAGAGCGATCCCTGAAACCATGGCTGAGAAGAGAAATACCACCGGCATGAGCACGCTGCTCCACCAGGGATTCGCCTTGACCGATCCGAATATGAAGCCGACATAGCCGTGGAGGAGAAAAGCCGACGGGATTCCGATGATCGTAATCCAGCGGCCCATCCGGTCGTCGAACCGCAGTGCCTTGGGCGAGAGGTCGGTGGCGCCGAGGGTCAAGGCATAATGCATCCAACGTCGCCAGCCTTTTTCGCTTTGATACCAGAGCACGAGATCCCGGCGATACTCGAACCAGATCTCCAATAGTAGGACCACCGCCAGATACCAGGCGTAGACGAAGCCGAACATCGCCATGGCGGACTGTCGGTTGGGCGTCAGGAAGATCTCGTACGAGCGCAATGGGTGACCGAGGTGGGCCAGCAAGGGCAGCGGAGCCACGAGCAGGAATGCGAGCGCGGTGAGCAGCGCCAGGCGGTAGGTGGGCTCGACCTCCTTGACATTGAAGACTCGCTCGAGCGAGGCGAGTATGAAAGCGCCTGCGACGAGCCCTGTCAAATACGGGTAAAGCACGACCAGGAGGCCCCAGTGGAGCTCGAATTCATTGGGATAGATGAATCCTTGCATCGGCTACCTCACCTCACCGTCTAGGTTGGCGTAGTAGGCCTTCGGTCTCGTGTTCAGGTGTGGCTTGAGGACCTGGATGTCGTTGAAGCGCGTGAAGCGCGCGAGAGGCGTGACGCGACGCTCCACTTCGCCGAATATCCGCGCACCGGTGGGACAGACCTCGACGCAGGCCGGGACCAAGCCCTGCACGACGCGGTGGTAGCAGAAGGTACACTTCGCGGCGACGTGGGTCTCCGGGTTGAGCCAGCGAGCTCCGTACGGGCAAGCCTGGATGCAGTAACGGCACCCGATGCAATAGTCGTCATCGACGAGCACGACGCCGTCCTCGGTGATGAATGTTGCGCCCACGGGGCAGACCTGTACGCATGGCGGCGTCGCACAGTGATTACACAGCTTGGGCACCAAGAACGTTCGCCGGATCCCCCCTTCTCGTGAGATCGGCGGAAATCCGTCCATCCCTCCGTTCGGGCTGTCGACCTCGACTTCGTCATTGGTTCGAATCACGTAACGTTCGACCCAGGTGTTGAAGAAGTGAGGGTCGAGCGGCACGTCGTTCTCTGTCTTACATGCACGCACGCATTGCCCGCACCCGATGCACTTCGATACATCGATTCCCATGCCGTAAAGATGCTCGGAAGGATCGTATTCACCTGCGGCGGACTCCTGAGCGTCGAGGATGGGAACCCGGATCAATCCAAAGAGAATTGGCGCTGCGCAACCGCACGCCTTCAGGCATTCGCTGAGGAACGCGCGCCGGTCGACGGTACCGTCGTTGGGAGTTTCGACGTCGCTGGTGGACGGCGCTGGGCAAGGGTCAGAGTATTCCGACATCACTCCGTCTCCGGGTAATGAGGATAGTGACACTGCCAGCACACGTAGTCTGGATTGTGACTGGCAAGCCTGATCCTAGGTATGTTCGGCGAGCTTGTAGCCGCTTCATCGTGGCATGAGCCGCAGAAGCTGCGTGCCTCGGGCTTGCTGGGGCGATAACTGCGCGGCGTCACCTTGTGTTCCTCCGGCGCCTCGTGACATGTCGTGCAGGAGAGCGTGGCGTGATGCGACACGGCTTTCTGCGTTTCGATTTGGCGATGGCAGGCGCTGCACGACCCGGGTGTCACCGGCGGTTCGGGCTGGTGAGGATCGTGGCAGGTCACGCACGGCGTCGTCGGGTTGTGGGCCACCGGGTCGATCTGTGCGAACCCGGTCGGGCGCGAGGGATTGTAGGCATGGCAGAGCGGGCAATGCGACCGCTCTCTGGGGATCGACGGTTTGACCTCGATCGGATTGGCCGCGTGCGCGGCCCCAGGGCCGTGGCACGATTCACAGGCCACCCCGCGGTGATACGAGGCCAGACGCCGAGCGTCGATCGCGCCATGGCAGAGGGCGCACTCCTGGTGGCCCGCGTACTTCTTTTCATGAGCGGCGATCGTGTCGACCGCCGCGGCCCGGTAGTGACCGACATCGCCGAACGTATCGGGAACGAGCAGGGCTCGGGCGATGATGAGCCCGGCAACGGCCAGAAACAGTACGCCGATCAACCGGGGTACCTGTTGCGGTACCCGACTGTCTTTGAACATAGGCGGCTTCCAATTCCACTTCATCGCTCTTGGCCCCGGAGTAGGTGGCGGCTGGGCCATTCTTGGGCCCGGCTTTAGTGTGGCTTACGGCGATGCGTGACTGTTATCGATCTATCGCTTCGCGGCGAAAATCTGTCACTGCTGGCCGGGGGCCGGCATCGAGTGGCAGAGCTGACAATCGGCCGGAGCGTTGTGCTCGACCATGTCGGCGTGACAGACCGTACAGACCTGCCGGGTCCACTCTTTGATGAAGGCCGCCTTCCCGCCGTGACAGAGCGCGCAACCGGTGTGGGCGGCTGGCGGGTGGATCGCCTTGATCTCGCCTTTATGACAGTTCAGACACGAGTTCTTGGTCTGGTGGTGGATGATGTGACAGTTCTGGCACTGTAGATCCTCGGCACTGACCTCGGGCGCCTTGTGGCAGGCGGCACAAGCCAGGCCCGCCCCGGCGTGCGGGGCGTGCGGGAAGTCGCCGCCGGCCGTCGAGACGACCCGGGTCGGCGCTCCTCCGGGGCCCGGGTGACACTGAGCACAGTTGAGCGGATCGATGGCGCGGTGATGGCAGGCGTCGCAGCTCGAGCGATCGCTGAGCGTGATCTCTCCGTGCTCCTCGAGCGGCGTGTGGCACTCGCGGCACTCGACACCGGCGCGCAACACGTGCGGCTCATGGTCGAACGGCTGCCCGGCGAAGCGACCGGCTTGCTCGCCGATGTTCACGTGGCACTGCAGGCAGATGTTCCGGCCGATGGCCGGCCCCAGGTCGACGTTAGGAACCGTATACGGTAGCTGAGCGACGTCGACGGCTTCGCCGACGAGCTCGAGCGTCGCTCGCAGAAGTTCGTCGGCGTAGGCCACGTTGTGGGCGCCTTTGCCGCGCTCGACGAAGGCCAGGTTCTCTCCAGCGCGGCGAAGCAAGCTGTCGGCCACCTCGCGCCTGGCCAACGGAACTCCGCCCAGGGTCTGGCGCGCGGCGGCGACGACGTCTCCGACCTGCGCGCGTCGGCGGTCGATCTCGCTTTGCCAGGAAGGCAAGATATTGGCGTAGCGGACGCCGTGACACGACATGCAGGTCGCTTCGTTCGCCATGTTGACCTGCTCGTGACCGGCGACTTCGGTCGGAATGCCGTGACAGCTCTGGCATGAGACGCGGGCGAGGAACATCGAGCTGGGCATGTTCTCGACGCCGTGCCCGCCGATACCCGTATACATACTGCGCTGTTCGTCGTGCACGCGCTGGTGACAGGCCTCGCAGTCGAGGTCGAAGGTCGGCGACAGCGACTCAACCCGGTGCAGAATCGGTTGGTGGCATTGGGTGCATTCGACGTTGTGCATCGAAATGTGCACGCGGTGCACCAGCGTGGTATTCTCGAACTCCTGTATCCGCTCGGGCTCGTTGTGGCAGTTGAAGCAGCGGCGCTGGCCCGCTTCACCCGTGCCGGCCGAGACATCCTCGTGACAGCCAACGCAGGAGACCAGGTCCTCCACGTACTGCGGATGATCGACCACGAACCCTGCTGGCGAGCGGAAGCGTGGAGGGGCGGTGTGACAGCCTACACAGCCCGCGAGAGGTTCGCCTGTGGGTCTATTCTTGAAGTGGCAAAGATAGCAGGTCACTGCGGTCACTCTGAGATGAGCGGCGCCGATCTCTAGCCCCTCGTACTCGAGTGCGCTGCCCTGAACGATTTGTGAGTGGCAGCTCGTGCAGCGGAGCCGCTTGCCGCGCCGCAGGTCTCCTAAATGATGCGTGTGATCGAACTGCACACCTTCGTAGTCAACGGCGCCCTCGAGCGCCAGTTCGGTGTGACAGCCCGACCGTAGGCAGGCCGCGTCCTCGATCTCCGCCCACGGCTTCATCCCGTAAGCGCCGGTCACGTATTTGACGACCTGATTGGCTGCCTGGAGCTTGCCCATCGCCTCCGCTTTGATGCCGGGCGCGTAGTGGCACGAAATGCACTTGACTCCGTTGTGCGATGATGTGGCCCAGGAATCGTAATAGGGCTGCATGATGTGGCAGTTCGTACAGAAGCTGGGCTGGCCACTGTACTCGACGAACCCCACCGTCCCGATGACCATCAATATGACGAGGAGGATGCCGACCTGGATGGCGATCTTCAGCGGGCGCGAAAAGCGGTCCAAGGAATTGGAAAGACGTCCCATGCGCTAGCGCTCCTCACTCGATAACGCCCGCAGCTTGAACCAGGCCAGGACAACTCCGGACAAGGCGAGAAACCAGACCGGTATAAGAAGCAATTTGTGTTCCCAGATATGCTCGGCCGCGACCTCCTCGGAGGCACGGACGTCACGCGAGATGGACGCCACTTGTCGCTCCAGATCTTCTAATGCCGCAAGGTCGAGTCTGTGCTGCACTTGGCCTAGCTGTGAGTAGATCGTCAGTGCCGACTCGTAACGGAAACCGACGTCCGTCACTTTGCGGCCGGCCCGAACCAGATTGCGTATCGCCTCCTCGGCGCTGTGAATCTCGCTGGTCGCACGCAGTACGCCATGTTGAATCTCGTCACCCATGAGCGCTGCTGGACTGCCTTCGGCGTGACAGTCCGTGCATGTGCTCGCGATGTTCTGTGGAGCGACTCGCTCGGTTCCGTGGTTGGAGTGGCAAGCCGTGCAGCCCGGGAGTGCTCCCGCGCGAGCTGCGTCGCCGTGGGGTCCCGAGTAGAAGGCTCGTCGCACGAGAACGTGGCAGTGGCCGCACACATTCGCCACTTCCGCGACTTGGGGCGGCAGGGCGGCGTGCGAGCCGTGGCAGTCCACACAGGTCGGTGCCGCGAAATTCTCATTTTGGAACACTTCCACCCCGTGTGTGCTCTCGCGGTATCGTGCGACCTGGTCCGTTCGCAGGTCATACTGGCTCATCAACGCCAGGTCTTCGTGACAATGCGCGCACGTCTTGACCGTATTGGTCGGATAGACGTTGCTGCGCGCATCGTTGGCCGGCAGGATCGTGTGTGCATCGTGACAGTCCGTGCACGTCGGCGCGTTGTTGTCATGCTCGACCAGCAGCAACTGACCGTGCCGGCTGGTGCGGAACTCGGCCAACTGGTCCGCGGCCAGCCCGTACTGGCGCATCTGGTCGGGGTCGGAGTGGCAAGACGAACAGAGTGCGACTGTGCCCAGCTTGTCCGGT
>JBDHAI010000129.1:0-14622 GCA_039588155.1 Gemmatimonadota bacterium
CTCCATACTACTCACCCCCATAGGTCGGAGCCTGCTGGTACTCTAAGGCTCCCTCTCAGCGGCCAACCAACATCACCATATCAAGGGCCACGATCTCTGTGCTGTACCGCTTTTGACCGTTCTGATCTTCCCACTGACGGTACTGAATCCGCCCCTCCACAAACACGCGGTCACCCTTCTTGAGATACTGCTCGACGATCTCCGCCAGCTTGTTCCACGCGATGACTCGGTGCCACTGGGTATCCTCCTGCGTCGCGCCACTCTTGTCCGCCCAGCGGCGGTTTGTAGCAACGGAGAGCGTCGCCACCCGAGCCCCGTTCGGGGTAGTTCGGATCTCGGGATCACTGCCCAGATTACCGACGATGATCGCCTTGTTAACACTGCGTGCCATGATTCCTCCAGTGAGGCGGTTGGCGCCAATACAGCTCGACTCTGACGCCGACAAGTATTCTACCTGCCCGTCAACTTATTGTCAACGCAGGGCTTGCCAGACCTTCTTAGAGCAGAATCTACTTGCCCCCCTTGAGGTTGAGACACATCACCCGCGCATCCTCGGCCGGCGCACGGTAGTATCGCCGCCGCAGCCCCACCTGCACGAACCCACGCCGCTCGTAGATCTCCTGGGCGACCCGGTTGCTGACTCGTACCTCCAGGAAGACCCGCTCCACCCGCCTCTCCCGAGCCTTCTCGAGCGCACAGTCGAGCAGCCAGCGTCCCAGACCCCGCCGCCGCCACCCCGGCGCCACGGCAATATTGCCGAGCTCGGCTTCGGTCGACACATACCAGACTACAGCGTAACCTACCACACAATTGTCGACGATCGCGGCCCATACCGTGGCATCGCCGCGTCCCAACAGCTTCTTGAAGGTATCACGACTCCACGGTGTGGTAAACGAAGCTCTCTCGATGCGCATGACGACGTCGAGGTCCGATTCACTCATCGGACGGATATGTCCGGCCGGTAAAGGCTCAGCGGCGCTCAACGTTTGTCCTCCGGCACCCGCCACTCGCGTACGTAGGTCGGCTCCCACGCCTCGGGCGTGGCCACACGGCCGAGCTCTGGCTCGACCGCACGTAGCCACAGCAAGTTGGCCGCCCGCGGGAGCCCGAGGTGCGCGGGCAATATGACGGCATCCCCGCGAATCCCCGTGATGCTCTCACGATAGACGATGGCACCGGCGCCAGCAAAGATCGGATCGACGCGGCGCCGCGATAGCTCTGCCAGTAAGTCCGCCACATGCCAGGCTCCCGGTGCCAGCTCCTCGGTCGTTCCGCGCTCGGTAACACGATAACAAGCAGCGTAGACCTGGCCGCGTCGGGCGTCGACCATGGCACAGACCGAGCCGCGTGCACCGCTCCCGACCGCCACCGCCAACAGGCTCGAGTAGGCGAACAGAGGTATTCCACGCGCCATCGACCAACCCTTCCCGAGCGAAGCGGCGATCCGCACTCCCGTGAACGAGCCAGGCCCGGCACCGACGATGAAAGCATTGACGTCGCTGGGCGATGTCTCGGTCATCGCCAGAGCGTGATCGATTGCCGGGAGGATGCGCTCCGAGTGCGTCTTCTGGATCCGCAGTATCTGCTCGAAAGCCAACCCGTTCTTCCACACCGCCACCGATCCCGTCGGCGTCGAAGTCTCGACGCCCAACCAGGTCTCGGCGTGATCCTCTCCTGGACCGCGGGGTTTCGCCTCTGTCGCTTTCACCACTCGACCAGTTCGGGGGCTGCGCCGACCTTTGCCACTTTGACCGCGCGCTGTTCCGGATCCTCAACGTAGTCGATCGTCACGTCCCACCGACTGGACGGCTGCAGGTCGCCTGCACGATCAGCCCATTCGAGCAGGACTATTCCCGGATCCGCTAGCAGATCATCCCAGCCCAGCGGATCCATCGGGTCCCCGGGCTGCAGCCGGAAGAGATCGACATGATGCACCAAGAAGCCTCTCGGGCTCGCATACCGTTGCACCAGCGTGAAGCTCGGCGAGGGTATGTAGCTGGAAACCCCCGCGCCCCGGCAGACCGAACGTGCCAGCACGCTCTTGCCTGCGCCGAGCGGGCCGGCCATGGCAATCCAGAGCGGGGGTTCGACCTCGCGTCCTATTCGCTCACCCCACTCCTCCAGTTGCTTCTCGCTCAGCTTCTCAGGCCCCAACGAGCCCTCGCTTTCAGCGGGTCGGCCTCGATTGTCGGCTGCGCATCCCACGACCCTGTTTTGGACTGTGTCGCTCGACGGTCTCCGTCTCGGCCCTGAGCTGAAAGATGTGATCTCTCAGCTCCGAAGCCAGCTCGAAATCGAGGCTCTCCGCGGCGCGCTCCATTTCGGCCGTGAGTCGCTCGATCAATTCCCCGGCCTCGAGATCGGGAAGGCTCGCCAGCGTATCTACGACGCGGGCCCCCGGATCGAGCCGTGTGTCGGCGACCGCGGTGGTTCTCCGCACTTCATCCACGGACTTGATGATGGATCGCGGTGTGATCCCGTATTCCAGGTTGAAGCGGTGCTGGATATCACGTCGGCGGTCGGTCTCTTCGATGCATCTCTTCATAGACCCAGTAACCACATCCGCGTACATGATCGCCTTGCCGTGCTCGTTGCGTGCGGCCCGCCCGATGGTCTGAATCAGACTCTTGTCGGAACGCAGGAAACCCTCTTTGTCCGCATCGAGGATTGCGACCAGCGAGACTTCCGGCAGATCGAGGCCTTCACGAAGCAGGTTGATGCCTACCAGGACATCGAACGTGCCGAGCCTCAAGCCGCGCAGGATATCGACTCGCTCGATCGCGTCGATGTCGGAATGCATATAGCGCACTCTGATGCCCAAGCCGAGCAGGTACTCGGTGAGATCCTCCGCCATTCGTTTCGTCAGCGTCGTGACCAACACCCGCTCCCTGCTAGCCGCGCGCTCACGGATTTCGGACATCAGATCATCCACTTGGCCGGTTACAGGCCGAACATCGACTACGGGATCGAGAAGGCCGGTCGGCCGAATCACCTGCTCCACGACGACACCGCCGGTTTGCTCTAGCTCGTAATCACCCGGCGTCGCCGACACAAAGATAGCTTTCGGGACGAGCGACTCCCATTCGCCGAACTTCAACGGCCGGTTGTCCAGGGCGCTCGGCAGTCGGAATCCGTAGTCGACCAGCGTCTGCTTTCGCGATCGATCACCCTGGTACATCCCACCAATCTGCGGAACCGTCACGTGCGACTCGTCTACTATGACGAGAAAATCCTTCGGGAAATAGTCGATAAGACACGCCGGCCGGCTTCCCTCCGCGCGTCCCGAGAGATGGCGGGCGTAGTTCTCGATTCCAGCACAGTAGCCCACCTCGCGCAGCATCTCGAGATCGTAGCGCGTTCGATGCTCGAGACGCTGCGCTTCCAACAAGCGGCCGCTGCGGCGGAATTCGATGAGACGCTCTTCGAGTTCCGCTTTTATCGTCTTGACCCCTCGGCTCAGGGACGGTCGGCCGATTGCATAGTGTGTGGCCGGATAAATCGCTGCCCGATTGAGCTCGGCAATCACCTCACCGGTCAGCGGTTCGATCTTCGTCAGCCGCTCGATCTCATCGCCCCAGAGCTCGATCCGTACCGCCTGTTCCTCGTACGCCGGGTACACTTCGATCACATCGCCTCGGACCCTGAACGTGCCGCGCCTGTATGGCTTCGCGCGAAATCTCCTGGCCGCGCTCGAGCAGAACGAGTAGCTCTCTGTATTCGTCCGGATCACCAAGTCCGTAGATCGAGGATACCGAGGCCACAACGATCACGTCGTTCCTCTCCATCAGGCTCGAGGTCGTCCGCAGTCGCAGCTTGTCGATGTCCTCATTGATCGAGGCGTCTTTCTCGATGTACGTATCGGTCTGTGGGACGTAAGCTTCCGGCTGATAGTAGTCGTAGTAGGAGATGAAATACTCTACAGCGTTCGACGGGAAGAACTGCTTCAGCTCGCCATAGAGTTGGGCCGCCAACGTCTTGTTGTGGCTCATCAGCAGCGCCGGGCGACCCCAGCCGGCGATCACGTGGGCAATGGTGAGCGTCTTGCCCGAACCGGTGACTCCCATCAACGTCTGCCGGGCTTCACCCCGCTCGAGCCCGGCTACCAGTTCGTCGATCGCTCTCGGTTGGTCACCTGTGGGTTGAAAGGCTGATTGCAGGTCAAACGGAATGTGACCGCCCGCTGCCGACTGTTCACCCCTCAAGGCTGTCGAACCAATCGTCGATCCGGTCCTCGTCAACCTCGGCCTGCTCGGCCTCGTCCGCGAGCGCCTCAGCAGGAGGCAGACCGTCCCGGAACTGCTGCGCTCGTTTCAGCATCGGGTTGGCCCCCAACTTCGCAAACAGCTCGACCGCCCGCTCGACCGCCTCGCGGGCCTGGGCAGGCTGGGCCCGGGCCAGTACGCACGCCCGGTGGTATTGAAGAAAACCCTCTCCGTAAGGATCCTTGTCGGCGGTTTCGCCGATCCCCTGCTGGGCCACGGCGCCGGCCAGCCAGTCGTCGCTGTCCAGATCGATGACACGAATGCGCACGGCATCGCCTTCGCCGCGACGCTCGAACCATCCTTCCTTACCCTGGTAGAGCTGCTCGAGGCGCACGGCTTCCTGCCAAGCCTGCAGCTCATCACCGAGTTCCAAGTAGGCCAAAGCGCGGACGGCGGTCGTCTGGAAGTCGTCTTTCCAGGCGCCGCTCTCCGGTAACTCCTTGCGGATCTCTTCGGTCCGCTCCAGGACGGACGCGTATTCGCCACGCTCGAAATCCAAGCGTGCAATACCCGTCCTGCAACGGCGGGCGAGTGGTTGATCGTCAAGCTCTTCGGTAAGTTCGAGCCCGGACGTGAAGAGTTGCGCCGCGCGATCGAACTCACCTCGAAGGGTCAAGAGCTCGGCGATGTTGACCTGCATGGCGATCTGCTGATCGGGGTCGCCGGCCACTTCCATGCTCTCGAGCGCCTGCTCCCAGTGGTGTAGGGCCCCGTCCCAGTCGCCCGCCCGGAAATTCGCGAGCCCCAGCAAGTCGTGGCATACTGCGACTCCTCCCAACTCGTCGACTTGCAGAAAGACATCGAGTGCCCGCTGTGCCAGCTCGCGACCCTCCTCCGGGCTGCCCCAGGAGACGTGCACCCGGGCCAGACGATAGGCGGCCTGCGCCACCGTCTCGGGATTGCCGCTGCGCTCCGCTACATAGATTGCTTCCTCCGCCATCAGCAGAGCTTCCTCCGCCCGACCCAGTCGCTCAGCCACCACACAGGACAAGTCGAGCGCCATCACCAGCTCCTCCGGATTGTCGTCGCGCCGCGCCGTATCCACCAGCTTTCCCGCCAGCTCCGACAGCTTGGCCGGCGGTACGCCTCGCTCGAACAACAACCAACCGAGCGTGGCGCCGGAGTTGACCACGAGCGAACCGTCGCCCAGCTCGCCCCCGCGGGTGTACACGCTCTCCGCCAAGGCCTCGGCCTCCGGCTCACGACCAGTCGCACCGTAGACCCGGGCAAGACGCGCCTCGATTCTCAATCGCACGAGCTCTTCGGAGCTGGTACGGGCGGCCAGACGCAGGAATTCCTCGAGCTCGTAGACGGCATACAGAC
Organism: Gemmatimonadota bacterium; assembly: GCA_039588155.1. Taxonomy (GTDB): domain Bacteria; phylum Gemmatimonadota; class Gemmatimonadetes; order Palauibacterales; family KS3-K002; genus JBDHGH01. The sequence goes on from JBDHAI010000129.1 coordinate 5,586, forward strand.
GCTCGGCCAGGTCGGCTGCCCTGAGTGACCAGTCGTGGACGTTTTCGGACATCTGGGCGATCGCGTATAGGGCCGTAATCTCGTCGGCGACCCCCGCACTTCCATCGCCCGAGAGCTGCTCCAGCAACTCCGCAGCACGGCTGGCCACATGGACGCGCCGCTTTCCGGCCACTCGCTCCCACAACAATCGGCGGACCAACGGGCATTCGAACTGGAAGCGCGTCGACCACCGGCCGTTCGCCCAGCGCTGATCACCGACACCGTCAATCAGGCTGTGCGTGCCTTCCGCCGTCCGCAGCAATGTTAGGACTTCGTCGTCTTTGGCTCCGAGCTGTCCCGCGATGATGGCTGAATCGATGACGGATCCGGAATGCGAAGCCGCTTCCAGGGTCCAGCGGAGCTTGGCGTCGAGCAGGTCGAGCCGATCCCTCACCACGTCCTCGATGTCTTCGCTTTGGTGAGGAAGCTCGCTCTCTCGGACGGTGTAACGGCGGAATCGCTTACGCACGATGCCCTGCTCCACCAACGAGCGCAGCTGCTGCTCCGCGTGCAGTGCATTGCCCGCCGCAGCCCGGGCCAGCCAATCGCCCAACTCGCTGACGCAGGGGCCACCGAGCAGGTTCTCAGCCAGTTGTTGCACGGCGTCCTTCTCCAGCGCCCGGACGGCCAGCCTGACCGAATTCGGCCCCACTCGGTGGAGAACCGGCGAGATCGAGACCGCCTCGTCCGACGCGGCGTCATCGTATGTCGCGAGAACCAGGACCGGCAATGAGGACAGGGCGCTGCCCAGCCGGCCGAGCAAGTCGAGGGATGAGCGATCGCTCCACTGCACATCGTCGATGAAGAGAACCAGCGGCCGTTGACGCGAGACGGCCCGACAGAGCGCTACGTACTGGTCGAACAACGCATTGCGACCGGCAGACTGCGGCGCTCCGGGAAGCCAGCCGGGCGCCTCTTTCCGCGCGATGGCTCCCAATCCACCCTCGCCGCCCAGCGCCTGGAGTGCCGCGAACAGGTCCCGGAACGGACCATAGGGACGCCAAGGCGTCAGGCCCTTCAGGCATAACGCCTTCAACACGACGGCCCGAGGGTCGCCGGCCTTGACCTGCTCCAGAAACGCCTGAGCCAAAGCGGTCTTACCGATGCCCAGCGAGCCCGTCAGCGTGACGAGTCGTCCCCGGCCACCCTGGCCGCTCCGACCGTCACGAATCTCCTGGAATACTCTGGAGAGCTGTGCCAGCTCGGTGGCTCGGGCTGCCAGGCGGATTTTTCGGCTCTTGCTCTTTCCCATCCCTTGCCGGCCCGGGTGCCGCAATCCGAAGAGTTCCAGCTGTGGAAGCTCGCGGCTGCCGCTCTCAGGCTGAGTTCGACTCGCGTGTTGGAGGTGGGGGGTGCCGGTTGACCACAGAAACCCTTCGCCAGAAGGTATCTCGGGCAGGACGGGTTCTCAATGGCAGTTTGAGCTCCGGACCTCCTTTACCCGGCGCCTGCCATGTCCAACACCCGGGACCACAGCCGTTCCGGAACGGGCATGACGGAGAGGCGTGGTACCCGAACGAGTTCCCAGTCCGCGAAGGCCCGGTCCTTCTTGATGTCGGACAGCGTCACCGGAACGGCGAGCCGCTGGCGCGGCACGATCTCGAACACCACGATCCGTTCGCTCTCCGCCTCCGGATCCGGGTACGCCTCGGAATCGACGGCCGCGATACCGACGATGGACCGCTCTTTGCCCGTATGGTAAAAGAACACCGGGTCGCCCGGCTGGACGGCCCGCATGTGCCGCAAAGCGACGGGGTTTCTGACGCCGTCCCAGATCGAACGTCCCTCCCGCTCGAGGTCCGCATACGAGTAGTCGCCGGGTTCACTCTTGACTAGCCAGTGGGCCACTAATCGATCTCCGACTGCAGTTCAGATTCGGAGAGCATGTCGCGACGCTCGACACTGACCACGCCTTTGACCTTGCGAACCGCCCTGATCACTTTGGTCAAGTGCTGCAAATCCTCCACCTCGATCACGAATTCTCCCTGCATTCCGCCCTCGACCGCTTCTGTGGCCGCGCTCTTGATATTGGTACCCGTATTCGTGATCGCCTTGGCGATATCGGAGAGCAATCCGCGCCGATCCGTACCCTCGACTACTACGCGCACGAAGAGCAGCCGAGCACTGTCACTGTGCCAGTCGATTTCGATCCGCCGCTCGGGATAGTCGTGGAACTTCAAGATGTTCGGACAGTCGGCTCGGTGAATGGACACGCCTCGCCCGCTGGTGATGTACCCCACGACATCATCACCTGGCACAGGCTGGCAGCACTGAGAGTAGCGAACCATGATGTTATCGACGCCCTGGATCTTGACGCCCTTGGGGCCACCACGGATCTGCTCCACCATGCGACTGAACGCGGACGGCTTGGTCGGCTCGCTCGGCAGTACTTGGTCCGGCCACAACTGCCGCAGCACGAAGGTCAGGCCCACATCGCCACGACCCAACGCGGCGTAAAGGCCTTCCAAACTGGAATAGCCCACCTTGTCTACCGCCGCCTCGAGCTCCGCTTCGGAGACTTTCTTGCGCCGCTTACGGAGCTCCCGGTCCAGGTACTCTTTTCCGATCTGAACCGAGGTGTTGAGCTCTTCTTGCCGAATCCACTGCCGTATCTTCTGACGAGCCCGAGCCGTGCAGACAAAACTCAACCAGTCGCGCGAGGGGGTTTGCTTCGGGTTCGTGATGATCTCTACGGTATCGCCACTGCCCAGCTCGCGGGTGAGCGGTGCGATCCGTCCGTTCACGCGCGCTCCCGCACAACGGTACCCCACCTCTGTGTGCACCGCGAAAGCGAAGTCGATCGGTGTTGCCCCCTTCGGTAGCTGCTTGACGTCTCCGGCTGGGGTGAATACGAAGATCTCATCTTGGTAGAGATCGATACGCAGAAACTCCATGAACTCGTTGGGCTCACTGGTCTCGTGCTGCCATTCCAGGACCTGACGGAACCAGGCGAGTTTCTCGTCGACCTCGTCGGGCGCGCCCTTGTATCCCTCTTTGTAGCGCCAGTGCGCAGCGATCCCGTACTCCGCCGTCCGGTGCATGTCGTGAGTGCGGATCTGGATTTCGTAGAGCCGCCCACCCGGTCCGAAGATCGTCGTATGTAGCGACTGATACATGTTCGACTTGGGCGTGGCGATATAGTCGTGAAAGCGCTCGGTCAGCGGTGTCCACTTGTTGTGAATGACACCCAGAGCGTGATAGCAGTCTTTGATGCTCTGAATGGTCACTCGGATAGCCATCAAATCGTAGATCTCATCGTACGGCTTGTTGCGCCTGACCATCTTGTTGTGAAGAGACCACAAATGCTTGGGCCTCCCGGTCACCTCGCACGCGATCCCCGCCTTTTCCAGCTCGCGTCGCAACGGCTCCGCCAACTCCTTGATCCACTCCTCTCGCTGCTTTCGCCGCTCTCGAATCTGTTTGGCCAGTTGTTTGTACGCTTGCGACTCCAGATACTTGAAGGCGAGATCTTCAAGTTCCCACCTCACCCTCGCCATCCCCAATCGATGGGCCAGCGGAGCGTAAATCTCCCGCGTCTCCAGCGCGATGCGCTCCCGCTTTCCCGCCGGCAGGGCTTCCAACGTCCGCATATTGTGCAGCCGGTCGGCCAGCTTGATGATGATAACCCGGGCATCCTGGGCCATCGAAACCAATAACTTGCGGAAGTTCTCTGCCTGTTGTTCGGTGCTGGAACTGAACTCGACCCGGCCAATCTTGGTCAGCCCGTCGACGATGGTCGCGATCTCGTGTCCGAAAGATGTTCGAATCTCATCCACGCCTACATCGGTATCCTCGACGACATCGTGCAGGAACGCCGCGCAAATCGATGCGGTGTCGAGGTAGAGGTCCGCCAGGATCTTCCCGACTTCGACACAGTGGGTGATGTAGTCCTCACCCGATTTACGCTTCTGCCCCTCATGCGCACGCTGACTGTATTCGAAGGCACGCCCAAGCAGATCCAGATCGAGACGACGCCCGGTCTCCTCGATCGCCTTGAGGAAATCGGCCGGCAAAGACGCACGACCGCCGTCGCCAGACAACCTCGCCTGGTCGGACCGCTCGATGGTCTCCGCGCTACGCTCAGACGCCATGGGATTCGCTGGTCCGCAGGGTAGAAAGCCCGATCGGGAGGGCACGCTACGGCTCGTCAGGTCTTACACTACGCGCGGAGGCCGGTTTCCGCCGCGCGCGAGGGACGAGTTGTAGAATCGCTAGATAGCTGCCGGATCGCAAGTTACGGCGGCGCTGATCCGGGGGAGCGCCGCCGATAATCACCGTTGAGAAAGCTCTATCTACCCATCTTTGCTCGCGATCAGACCCAGGTCCAGGAAGCTCGCATACCGCCCGTTCCCCACCACCACGTGGTCGCGCACCGGGATACCCAACACGCGCCCCGCATCTACGAGCTGGCTCGTCACCTCCCGGTCGGCCGGCGAGGGCGTCGGGTCCCCACTCGGGTGATTGTGGACCAGGATCACCGCGGCGGCCGCCTCCGCCAGCGCCGGGGCAAAGACCTCGCGCGGATGGACAACGGAGGCGTCGAGTATACCGCGCGTAACCATCAGTTCGCGGACGACCGCGTTCTGCGTGGTGAGCAACAGCACGTGAAACTCTTCCTGTCGGAGGTCACGGAGCCTCAGTTCGAACCGGCGGTACACGTCGCGTGGGGTGGTCACTCGGTCGTCCTCGCCGCGGATTTCCTCGGCGGCACGGCGCCCCAACTCGAGCGCCGCCTGTATGGCGACGGCCCGAGCTTCGCCGATCCCGGGCACGGCCATGAGCTGAGATCCTGGCGCGCTACCCAGCCGCCGCAGTGATCGCCCAAAGCGCTCGTAGAGCGTCTCAGCGATCTCCAGCGCGCTGCGGCCACCTGCGCCGGCAGAAGCCAGGATGGCCAGCAGCTCCGCGGTGCGCAGCGCAGCGGGGCCCAATGCCTGAAAGCGTTCGCGGGGCCGTTCACGCACGGGCCAGTCTTTGATGGTGACGGCGGTCGTTGGCTCTCCCATGTGGATGGACATATGCAAGGTGCTTTCGATCGAATACACGTGTGAAGGACCCGACGTAAGGATGAGAGAGGCGATCAACAGATCGTCATTGAGAGGCTGTGAGGAGCGGGCGCTGGGTCCTACGTGCTCGTTGAAGTCCGACGCGCGATCAGAGAGGGGGCGCGTTGGGCCGCCCGTGGCACTTCTTGTATTTCCTGCCAGACCCACATGGACAGGGGTCGTTTCGCCCGATCTTGTCGCTCACACTGGCGGGCTTGGGCGTCGACACCTCGCCCCGATTCGTCATCATGGGCCCGGCCTGCGCGCCCGCTGGAGCGGAATCCGACAGCACCTCCCTGCCGGTCCTGCCCCGAGCGGGCCGCTCTGAGCCGACGCCGCCACGCCCGTTGGCGCGAAGGCTCGGCGCGCCGCGACCGCCGCGGCACCCGGTGCGTACCCATCGTCTGTCGTATCGAGCGTCGGCCCACTCATGCGTGTGATCTGGGGTGCGCGCATCGGTTGCGGCACCATCATCTGGGTCTTGAACAGCCGGTCGGCGAGAGTGGTGCGCATGTCAGCCATCAGGTCTACGAACATGTCGTAGGCCTCTTTCTTGTACTCGATCAGAGGGTCCTTCTGGCCCCAGGCGCGGAAGTAGATTCCGGCCTTCAGCTGATCGAGATCGTACAGATGGTCCTTCCACTTCTCATCCACCGTGTAAAGAAAAATGTACGACAACACCCGTTCGGCCTGGTCGCCGAAGTCATCTATTTTTTTCTTGAAGATCGCCTGGGTCTTCTCAACCACATAATCGATCACGGCTTCGCGGCCTTCCCAATCCAACGCCGTGTCCAGGGTGTTTTCATCCGGAAGCTCCGGACAATGCAAGAAGAAGTCGATCAGCAATCGACTCTTCAGTCCTGACAGATCCCAATTTTCCTCGTGCTCCGTTTCCGGCAGGTACTCGTCGACCCGGCTGAGCACCGCGTGCAGAACCATGTCCCACACTTCACCCTTAAGGTCCTCACCACCCTCAAGCGCAAACACGCGCAGGTCGTAGATCACCTCGCGCTGCTGGTTCATCACATCGTCGTACTCCAGCAACTTCTTCCGCGCGTCGAAGTTCATCATCTCAACGCGTTTTTGGGCTCGTTCGACGGCCTTGGTCACGAGCGGGTGGGTGATGACCTCGCCTTCCTCCGCGCCCAGCTTATCCATGATCTTCGCGAGCCGTTCCGCCATGAACAGTCGCATCAGATCGTCCTCGAGCGAGAGGAAGAACCGCGACCCACCGGGGTCGCCCTGGCGGCCCGAACGACCGCGCAGCTGTCGGTCGATGCGGCGTGAGTCATGCCGTTCGGTGCCCAAGATGGCTAAGCCGCACGGAGGGTCGTCGAGACAGCCAAACACCTTGGCCTCGGACAGGCCCAAGTCCGCTTCTTCGTGGACCTGGCCGAACGCCGCCTGCTGAGCCTCGATAGCGCAGACCCTGCACTTGACCACGCCGCCACGCAGCTTGATGTCGGTGCCTCGGCCCGCCATGTTCGTCGCGATGGTCACGGCTCCCGGCTGTCCCGCCTCGGCGACGATCTCCGCTTCGCGTTCGTGGTACTTGGCGTTGAGCACCTGATGCTTGATGCCACGCCGCCGGAGCATCCGCGATACCGTCTCGGAGGCGTCCACGCTCGTGGTGCCGACGAGAATGGGCAGGCCCCGGCCATGTAGCCGCTCGATCTCATCGAGTAGCGAGGAGTATTTTTCTCGCTTCGTCTTGAGGATCACATCGTCTTGATCGATGCGGCGGACCGGGCGGTTCGTGGGAATCACCACGACGTCGAGACCGTAGATCTCGTGGAACTCGGCCTCCTCGGTCTCGGCCGTACCCGTCATGCCGGCGAGCTTCTCGTACATGCGGAAGTAGTTCTGAATCGTGATCGTCGCCAGCGTCTGGGTCTCGCCCCGGACCGTCACCGCTTCCTTCGCCTCCACCGCCTGGTGCAAACCGTCGCTCCAGCGCCGACCCGCCATCTTGCGGCCGGTGAATTCGTCGACGATGATCACATTGCCGTTCTCGACAACGTATTCGCTGTCCCGCTCAAATAGGGTGTACGCCTTCAGGAGCTGGTGAATGATGTGGATCTTCTCAGATTTTCCGGCGTACTCCTGTTCGGCCACCGCGATCTTCTGCTGCTTCTCGTCTGTCGAGAGCTTCTCGTCCCTCTCGATCTCGTGGAAGACCTCAGAAAGATCCGGGACGATGAAAGCCTCATGGTCGTTGGGCGAAAGGGCGTCGAGGCCTTGGTCGGTGAGGTGGACCTGGTGGCCTTTTTCGTCCATCGAGTAAAGTAGCTCTTCCTCCAATTCATGCAGGCGCTTCTCCCGCATGTAGTCGGCCTCTACCCGCTGCATCGTCTTTCGAACGCCCGGCTCCTGCAGCAACTTCGCCAGTTTCTTGTTCTTCGGATTGCCGCGATTGGCGAGCAGCACCTTCTCGCCCATGCGGTACTCCGCGTCGGAATCGCCGTTCGCACCGCGCGCCGCTTGCAAGAGCTCCTCCGCCGCGGCAAGCAAGCCGTTGACCAGCCGCCCCTGCTTGCGGGCGAGATTGGCGACTTGCGCATTGAATTCGGCGTAGCGCTTGTTGTCTTCCCTGCCTACCGGGCCGCTGATGATCAGGGGTGTGCGTGCCTCGTCGATGAGAACCGAGTCGACCTCGTCGATGATCGCATAATTATGAGGGCGCTGGACACGATCCTCGAGGCGATGGACCATGTTGTCGCGCAGGTAATCGAAGCCGAATTCGTTGTTGGTGCCGTAGGTTATGTCGTAGCGGTAGGCTACACGTCGCTCTTCCGTTCCCGGCTCAGTCGCGTCTAAGCAACCGACGGTCAGGCCGAGGTATTCGAAGACCGTACCCATCCATTCCGAGTCACGTCTAGCCAGATAATCGTTGACGGTCACGAGATGGGCACCGCGTCCGGGCAGCGCGTTCAGATAGAGGGGCAGCGTGGCGACGAGCGTCTTGCCTTCACCTGTCGCCATTTCGGCGATCTTACCCTGGTGAAGCACGATCCCACCGATGAGCTGAACGTCGTAGGGGACCATGTCCCACTGCATATCGTGGCCGCGAACGTGTATCTCGCGACCCAGTAGCCTGCGGCAGGCCTCGCGCACGGTCGCGTAGGCTTCCGGCAGCAGCTCGTCGAGGACAGCCTGCATCTCTTCCCGCAGATTCCGCTCGAGCTCGCCGATGCGCAGCGCCATCGCCTCGCGCTGCAAGGCGTCCTCGGTGCGCTTCTTGGTCTCCTTGAGCTCCGCGACCTCCTCCACGAGAGCCTGCGTCCGCTCGCTTATGATCACCCGAAACTTGTCGGTTTGAGCCCGCAGGTCCTCCTCAGTGAAGCCGGCGAGGATCTCCTCGTGGCGATGGATCTCGTCCACGATCGGCTGGATCTTGCGTACGTCCCGCTCGAACTTCGTGCCCAGGACGGTGGTGACTAGCTGCTTGATCATTTCTCTATATCGTTACGGACACTGCCCGGATTCCTGTAGAGTGAGTTCCCATCAATTATCTCACGGACCGCCTCCGGCACAAGGTACCGGTAGGGACGTCCCATCCTGACCCGATCGCGTATGTCGCTCGACGACACCGCTATGGCCGTTACCGCGACCTCCAGCATCTCGAGGCCCGAAGGGAGCGCGCTTGGCACGGCAAGTTCCGCCCGGGACATCACCGCGAAGCAGGCGTGCCTGGCGATCTCTTCGACTCGGTGCCAGCGCTGCAACTCTCCAAGGATATCGGCCCCGACGATCAGGAAGAGCTCGGCACCGCGATGCTCGCCCTTGAGCTCCAGAACCGTGTCTATCGTATACGAAGGGCCCGGTCTTTCAATCTCACGCGCGTCGACGACGAACCGGGTCGACCCGCCCACGGCAGCCCTGACCATCTGCAGTCGCGTCGCCGCTGGCGTGGCCACACGGCTCCCTTTCAACGGGTGGATGCCCGTAGGGAC